>JAISXE010000384.1 GCA_031270615.1 Spirochaetia bacterium | reverse complement strand
CGCCTCTTCCGCCGTTGGCGTTCCGCGCCGCATTGCTTGGTAATGCCATATTTGCCCGTAATTGGTTCTGAACTCCTCGTACACCGCAAACGCCTGCCCGCACACATCAAAACCCATGGCAAGATATTTATTCACAATGTCCGAAAGTTTTTGCGGATCACGTTCTGCAAGTAAATGCCATCCATCGCCTTTCATTTTTCTTCTCCCCTAATATTTACTTCCGCGACAGGGGTTACGGCCCGGCAGCGCACTTTCTCGATGCTTTCGGGACAAACAGCCACGTCATCCGGGTCGGCCAGGCACTTCAGGATTTTCCCTTTTCCGAAAACAAGCGTGTCGGCTGCTGTCAGGCAAAGATGCAGCCCGTTGCCGCAATTGATGTTTTCGTCCGGGTTCCAGTCGGGCGCGGTGGATTCTTTCCCGATTTCGTATTTAATGCCTCCTTTTTTGAGGCCGCAAAGGCTTTCAGGGTCAACGACCTTGTAAAGCACGATTTTTCCGTCCTCTTTTTTCGCCAAACGGCCAAGAACCGTTTTGTCGTAACGCGGTTCTTCCCATATCTTTTTTGTCGCGTTGCCAAATGTCTCAACCGTCTGGCCATTTAGCCACCCAGTGATAAGGATGTGGGCGTTGTCAAAGGCGGTGGCGCTGGAGCTTCCCCCCGCCACGACATAGGAGTTTTCCCGTGCCGTGACATGGGAGTTTCCCCATGCCTCGACATGGGAGTCTCCCCGCGCCTCGACATAGGAGTTTTCCCGCGCCGTGACATGGGAGTTTCCCCATGCCTCGACATAGGAGTCTCCCCGCGCCTCGACACGGGAGTTTCCCTGCGCCACGACATGGGAGTTTCCCTGCGCCACGACATTTACCACTATCCTTTCCGTTGTGTTTTTCAGGATGATAAGTGCATCATCCTCTTTTATTGCATCGTTAAATTCAACCTGGGTGTGACAGATAATTTCTTTGTTGTCTGCCCGTTTCTCCCGGAACTTTATTTCACGCACGGCATTCCCTCCTTTTGGGGCATCCCCCCGGCTGCCAGATTTTTACCTGCCGTAAAAGCCTCTTCGGGGGTTGGTTCTTTTTTCCCGAAAATAGGGTGTTCAGTATCAAAGACCTCATGCACCCTCTTCATGGTTTCGGTATCGTAATACCCCGAAAAATATCCGATGTTTATTTTTGCGATCTGTATTGCAGTCCGGCCCTGCCGGTCGGGTTCCTTGTCGAGATATTTTTGGATAAAGGCGGCATAATCGCGCAAATACTCTTGCGCCTCCGCCTTGTCCTTTATTCCTATGGCTGGGCGCAATGCCTCACCATAGGTCAATGTCCCTTTATTTTCAGGGTTGAACTTTACCATCACTCATTCCTCCATCAATGCCTGCACAGCCAAACTTTCCGGGTTATACGCGGCCGCCCTTTGTCGCGCGCCCTTAAAGTCCAGTTCCAATTTACCCGCAAGATTCCGCGCCCGCCCGACGCGGCCCCGCAGGTGCGGGTAAATATCCAAAAACCTGTCCCAGCCCAGCCGGTGTTGTTCCTCATGCTCTTCCGGCAGGAGCGCCATCCAGTTCCAGGCTTTTTCAATGTCCGGCGCGTCCGTGCCCCGGCTCACGATATGCGCCCTGACGATGGCCCCCCCGCGCCCGCTCGCCTCGGAGTAGACGTGTCTCCTGCGCCACTCAAGCTCGGTCAGCATCTCGGTCTGCCCCGCGTCGGCGTAATCGGCGTGGTCGTATTCCAGGCCGCCACGCCACCGCTCCCATTCCTGCAAAACTTCCTGCACGGTCGTCTGCGCCTCGTAAGTCAGATCGCACTCCGTGGCAAGGTGGACAAGAAGGCCGTCGATAAACCTTGATCCCTCAAGGCTGTTCGCCTCCGATATGTGGACGGGGCGCAGGCCGCCCTTTATCCGGTTCGGCACCTTGTCCGCGTAGGCGTCAAGGAGGTCAAGGTACAGGCCGTATTTCTCGTCCTCGTCGGGCAGCCGCCCCTCCATGCTCTCGAAAATCACCGTGACCAGCTTCCAGACGGCGGAATTCTGCCTGAAAGTCCGCCTCTGGTAAGGGAGATCGAGAAGCGCGGTCAGGAAAAATTCCCGCTGGTTGCGATCCTCCCACTCCTTTTTTTTGGTGAACAGGCTGGCTGCCAGTTGGTGGTCTTTCTGGCATGTCGCTTTGAGGACGATGTAGCCCCTTGACATCGCGGCGTGTACCGGGAGCCTTATTCTCATCCGCCCCTCCCCCCGCCACCGGCCGGCATACGGGCGGCCCATATTGCGGCAATAATCCTTCCCGAAATATTCATATTTGCATCCAAGACAGCCGTAATATCCCCGCGTTTTCAGCCACACCTTTAATCGCCTTTGCCATTTTATCCTCCGCCAATTTCAATTGCCGAAGTTTGGAAGTTCCACGCTTTTAAGGCCTTTTGCTTCATCGGAGGGCTTGATCCTGGCCGGTTTCGGGACACTTTGCGATGCCGCGGAGCCGCCCTCCTTCGGCACTGCGGGCACCGTTGCCGCCGCCCGCGCAGCGCCTTCGGCGCTGCTGCCTCCTTCCGAGGGAACAGGATCGGACGCGCCTGATTCCGGGGGTTCGGGGGTTTTGTTTTTTTCGGCGGCTTCCGTCTCCCCCGTGTCTTCCGTATCGCCGGTTTCAGGCGGCGGCCCGCTTGAGTCAATGTATCTTACGTTTTCGCCGTCTATGGGTTTGTCAAATGCCTTGATCACCGCCTGGTCCGCCACAATCGCGCTCTGCATGGACACGGACAGAATGCCCCATTTCGACAGGGTGTTTTTCAGGACAGTCTTCGCACACATGGCATGGGGGTTTGTCTTCCAAAGGCCGTTTTTATTATGGAACGATTTTGAGTATCTTTCCCCGTGGGACATAATTTTTTTCAACGACCAATACTCAAGCCGCTCATACCCGTTCAGCAGGCGGAAAAAGGCGGCATAGCCGATTATTTTGTCATCCCTTTCATGGTAACGGTATCCGCCCTCAACCGGATGGATAATAATGTCGCCCGTTATGATGTCATAGGATTCGAATTCGTCCTCGTAAATCGGCGAGACGTTGATGGTTTTATACTGCCCTGACCGCAAAGCCAACTGAATGAACCCTTTATACATGATTTGGAACTGGGCAAGGGATACCCGGCATTCACTCCCGTCCCCATTTTTTCGCTTTGTGTTGTACGGGACTATCGCGGAAAACCCCAGGTTTGAATCAATGGGAAGGTCCAGCGTCGCCGCCACCATCGCCGCCGAAAGAATGGACTGCGGGTCGCATTTTGCGAGTTCGGGGTTTTTCTGCACCGCGCTAAGAACGGACGCGATAAAGGCGGCGGACTTTTCCCCCATGACTTCCATGAACCGCTTTTTGACATATTCGGAGTTCATGATTTCCTTCAAACCCTGAACCGGGGAGCGTTCAACGCTTTTCATCTTTTCGTTTGCGTCTGATCCGTCTGTTTTCATTCGTTACCTCCATAAAGAATCATTTACACTATATATTCCAAGGGCATTATTATGGCCTTGAGATTGCCGCTTTCAAAAACAACCGCCTCGCTATTTCCCCTATAGGAGACCTTCCACACTTCGCAACCCAAGTCGGCAAGGTATGCGGGATTTATCACGGTAGGGGACGGGAAGGAATTGATAAACTTCACGAGTGGCCCCAATGCAGCCACACAAGATTTCCCGGTTTCGAATCCAGACCAATATTCTGTTTCGAAGGTTGCCTGGGTATCGGGGATGACACGCCTGTAATTCGGGAAATCCAGCGCGCCTTTTTCACCCACCCTCGCTATCCAGGCGGTTTTTGTCGTGGAGCGCAGAAACCTCCAAAGCCCCGGTTCCACCCCGATATTGTCCGGGCAGGAAAGCGGATCTACGATGTGCAAACGCCGCCCGTCCGAAGCGACAGCCCTGTATTTCCCCTCGACGGCATCCGAAGGCTCTATCTTGATATTGTGAAACGCCAGGCGCGTTTCATCGTGCCCAATTGCCTTGGAGAGGAATTCAAGCTGCCTGCCGAACTGCCCGAAGGCTTCTATGAATGTCCCGTAAGTCATATCCGCAACCCCCTCTCGATCTGGCAGAGGGTGTCGTAAAGCCGCCGCGTCGCCTTGATGTCGGCCATCGCGGCATGCGCGGCGCCGTGCGGGATTTTGAGCGCCTTTGCCATTGTTTCCAGCCTGCGGTTGTCTGTTTTCGGCAGAAGCCCCGCTTCCGCCGCCCGTTTTGCCAGCTCGTGGACGTCGATGAGACGCCCGCTGAAGTAATCCGCTGCCTGGTAACCGGCCCGGCAAAGCATGGCCCCGACGTGCCCGTAGTCAAACCCGCAGCAGTATCCCGCGAAAACGTATTTTTCCGGGGGGAGGAACTTTTTGAGGTCGGCGACAAACCCCGGCACCACGGCTTCGGGCGGCGGGTAGGAAAGAACCGTCTCCTCCGTCACCCCGTGCACGCGGAAGGCTTCCTCGCCCCACCTCACGTCTTCGCACAAGGGGTTAAGGAGGTAGAGCCTCTCGAAGACACACGCCGGGCCCCTGTAGACCAGCAGGGCTACCTCGAAAGCGCCGGAATCGCGGGGGTCGATCCCCGTTGTCTCGGTGTCCATCCACGCGCTTGTGATCATGCGCCGCCCCCCTCCATTTCCCGTTCTTTCACGAACAGGGAAAGCTCCGCCCCCTGCCCCTGGGTCAGGAAGACGGTGAAGGGCTTTTCCCTGCCCGAAACGTGGACATCCGCGACAAATGGGTAATCCCGGTTGTTTTTGAACGAGCCGTCGTTCTTGTTTGTCTTGATCCTCACCGCCGTCATCTGCGCGGTGTTGACCGCGAACCCTTCATTGTCAACCAAAAACTTCATGCTTTTTCTGCCTCCTTCTTGTTGTCCGCTTCACGCCGGGTGATCATGAGGTCCGCCACGGCGTAACTATCGGTAACAATTTTTTCGATGGATATTTCATTATGACAGTGCTTTGTGAACCCCGATAATGCCTGCCCTGCGAACCAATCGCGTAGGGTCACATGCCACTATCAATGCACGCATAATCAGCCCCGACCCGCATGCTTTCAAAAACCGGGAACGCCGATCCGCCGTCTTTCATTTTTTCAACACCTCCCCCTCGCGGATGTAGATCACCCCTTCCTCAAGCTTTTCCGGCACCTCGGCGACGCGGAGCATGATCACCAGAAACCCGACTTTTTCGGCCCACTGCGTGATCGTGTCGATGGTTTTCGCGTCAAGGCTTTCGGCGTTGTCAACGACAAGCACCTTCATCTCCCCGGCGAACCGCGCCCCCATGCCGAAAAACACCTGCACGGATTCCGATGTCGACCAGTTGCCTTTTTTTTCTGACTTTGTGATTCCCCGCAGGACGCCGTTGTGGTAGAGCATGTTGTCCTCGCCGATTTCCAGCCCTTTTACACCCAGCCTCATGTCGGCAAGGGCTTTCCTGCGCTGCTCCCGGAGGGTTTCGATCTCGGCGGTGAGGACTTTATACTGTTTGTCGAGATTGTCGCACTGGGTTTTCTTTTCGATATGGGCGTCATAGTCCTTTGCCTTTTTTTCGGTTTCAAACCACTCGGTTATCTTGCTTTCCAGGGCTTCAACGTCGGCTTTGGCGTATGTCCCAAAAGGGGAGATTTTATCCCTCCCGTTTCCAGCCTCCTTTTTCAGCAGCGGCACAATGTCCTCCAATTCCTCAAAGGTGCAGGCGGCGCTCACCGCTTTTTGTATGGCGCCTTTTGTCTCGACAAGGATTATCGCGTAGGCCTTTTGGTAGTTTAGCGCCTTTTCCCGTTCCGCCTTGATGCCGTCAATCGGGTCGGGATGTTCGACTTTCTCCGGGGGCTTGCCGGGGTCTCCCAGGCGTTTCCGGTCGCGGCCCGTTTCCGTCCGCAACTGTTCTCTTTCGGCAAGCGCGGCGTCGATGGCGGCGATTTTTTCGGATGCCCCGGACCGGGACATCAGCATTTCGACGACATCCGCGTCCGGCACGTCGCGCAGCGCCCAGGGCTGCTCAAGCCCGGAGCAGATGGAGTCAAGGAAGGCGCGCACGCCCCCCGCCACGTTGATGTGCCGCCGCAACCCTTCGTCATACCGGGCGACGGACTGCCTCACGCTCCCGGCCATGACGGTGCGTATTTTCAGCTCGTTGTCGGTCCAGGCGACAATCTCCGCTTCTTCCTCGCCGCGGGCGATCATTCCCGGCGTGAAGTCTTTCTGGCCGTTCATGGTGATCGCTATGGCCTGCCCGATTGTCGTCTTGCCGGACTGGTTCATCCCCTCGATCATCTGCACGCCCGCGCCGTGGAAATCAATCTCCGCCTGTTTTATCTTCCGCATGTTGCGGATTTCAAGCCTGCTGATTAGCATTCGTCGTCCTCCTTTTCCCGGCATTCCGCTATTGGTATTGCCGGTTTCTTCTCCTCAAAATAGAACCATTGCTTTCCATCCCAAAAATACTCGGCATAGAAGCCTGGTCTCCGCTTAAACCCGTCCCTGATTGCCGGGGCGTTCTGTTCATTGATGGCTTCCAACCCTTTTATGATCTCCCGGTTTTTGCCGTTGCCTTCAATAAGGTGGCTGTATCTGATATTCAGTTTTTCGCGGGTGCCATGCTTCTTTAGCCACACGGCATGTTCGTCAATTATGCCTATTACCTCCCGCCTTTCAAATTCACGCCCGCAGGTGTTGATTCTATAATCCGAAGTGCCGACAATGCAGG
>JAISXE010000305.1 GCA_031270615.1 Spirochaetia bacterium | reverse complement strand
CCGGCGAACCACTCCCCGCCTTTTATGATGATCTCCGGGATGCTGGCCCAGGTCTCCACGTTGTTGATGACCGTAGGCTTGGCCCACAGTCCCTTGACCGCGGGGAAGGGCGGCCGGGGCTTGGGCATGCCGCGCTGGCCCTGCACCGAAGCCAGAAGCGCCGTTTCCTCGCCGCAGACAAAAGCGCCCGCGCCGAGGCGCAGCTCGACGTCGAAGTCAAAGCCGCTGCCCAGAATGTCCTTGCCCAAAAGGCCCTGCTCCCGGGACTGGGCGATGGCCACTTCCAGCCGGTGTATGGCCAGGGGGTATTCGGCGCGGATGTAAATAATCCCGTAGCCCGCGCCTATGGTGCGGCCCGCGATGGTCATGGCCTCCAGCACCGAGTGGGGGTCGCCCTCAAGGGTCGAGCGGTCCATGTAGGCGCCCGGGTCGCCCTCGTCGGCGTTGCAGACTATGTACTTGGGGCTGTCCTGCACGCCCTTCGAGAAATTCCATTTCATCCATGTGGGGAATCCCGCGCCCCCGCGCCCGCGGATGCCGGATTTCTTTAGCTCGTCGATGACCTGCTCGGGCGTTATCTCGAAGAGGGCCTTGCTCAGGGCCTTGTACCCGCCGTTGTCGATGTACTCCGTGATGTCCTCCGGGTTGATGACGCCGCAGTTGCGCAGTACGACGCGCAGCTGTTTTTTGTAGAAGGGGATGTCCTCCGCCGAGGCAATCTTTTGCGCGCCCTCGCCCTGGTAAAGCAGCCGTTCCACCTGCTGTCCGCCTTTCAGGTGCTTTTCCACGATTTCCTTCGCGTCCTCGGGCTTTACCTCCACATAGAAGGACTCGTCGGGAAGGGTCTTGACGATGGGCCCTTTCTCGCAGAAACCGAAACAGCCGGTTTTGATGACCTGCACCTTCTGCGCGATGCCGCAGGCCTCGCATTCGTTTTTCAGGTTCTGGAAAATCTGGTCCGAGCGGCTGGATTCGCAGGCCGTCCCCCCGCAGACCAGGACCCGCATATCGGGAGCGCGTTTTTTGGTTTCGCGCATTTTGTTCAAATCATTTAAAGTCAATTTTGCCATAAATTTCTCCTTAATGTTCCTCCGGGAATTCCGCATGTGGAAAAGCGCATCGCGCGCGGGATGGCCCCGCCGCCTGCCGCCTTATCCGTTGCGGTATTTCGCGATAATGCTGGTGAGCTGGTTTTTTTTGAGTTTCCCGTAGACCTCGCCGTTGACGGTCAGCACCGGCGCCAGGCCGCAGCATCCCACGCAGCGGACCGCCTCCACGGAAAAAAGCCCGTCGTCCGTGACGGTGTTCACGCCGACTCCCAGAAGGTTTTCCAGTTCCTGTATGATGTCCTGGCCGCCCTTCAGGTAGCAGGCGGTGCCCAGGCACACGGAAATCTTGTACTTTCCCGGTTTTTTCAGTTTGAAGAAATGGTAGAATGTGATGACCCCGTACATCTTCGCCAGGGGCACGCCTAGTTCCTTGCTTAACTGAAGGGCGACGGGGCGGGGGATATAGCCGTATTCCTCCTGGGCCTTGTGAAGAATCATAATCAGATTCCCCGGTTTGTCCCGCCATTCGCTGATGAAGTGGTTTAACCCGTCAGTAAGTTTTACCTCCTCGGTTGCCGTAGCCATGATACCTCCTTAATTTGTTACATCCCTAGTGTATAATATAATATTGTATATGGGGTTAATACTACCCTGGGTTAAGGGAAAAGTCAAGTAAATCAGTATAGAGGTTTTTGTGGTTTTTATCTTGCATTTGTTGGAAAATAAAGGTAAACTATTTGTAATATTGTGATTTCGGGAACAATAAAAAGCAATAAAAACAGGCGTTAAGGACAGGCTCCAGGAAAATGGAAATTAAAATGGAAACTAAAATGGAAAACGATTTCAACAGAAACAGGATTTTGCGTCTTGCGCGGTATTTGCGGGTATTGGAGAAACTCAAAGCCCTGGGTTTCGGCAAGGTTTTTTCCAACAACCTGGGGGACGCCATCGGGGCAAGCCCCGCGGTTGTCAGGAAGGACTTTTCCACGATTTCCCTGCCGGGCAGCAAGCGGGGCGGTTACAACATCGACAAGCTCATAGAGCAGTTGCGCGCCGTTCTTGGCAAAAACGAAAGCTACGATGTTATCATCGCGGGCTGCGGGCGACTTGGTTCCGCCCTGGTGGAATACCGGGGTTTCGGCCGGGACGGCATCCATCTGATAGCCGGCTTCGACGCGGACCCCGCGCGGATGCGCGCGGATGCGCCCACGCCCGTGTACGACATCCGGGAAATGCCCGATTTCATACGCTCCCACAAGATCGCGGCCGGCATCATCGCCGTGCCCGAGGCGGCGGCGGCGCGGGTCCTGGAAATGATGGTGGGCGCGGGCATACCTGGGGTGCTGAATTTCGCCCCCGTGGAACTGAAGGGCAATGGCGGATGCCTTATCAGGAACGTCAACCTGGCCCTGGAGATCGAGAACCTGTTTTACCAGATCAGGCTCGGCTGCGGGCAGACCGATTTTGACGAGTAGCCGGGGAAGAGAACCACTGACCTCACTGACAAAGCTCACTCCTAATTCTTGCTTAATTACTTATATTTGTTATGCAGGTGGAATCCCCACTGCCAACAAGTCAAGGTCCGCAATCAGCCCGTGGGGCGCGAGGGATTGCAGCGGAAATCCCGCAAGCCCCGCAGGGGCTGAGGAATTGGAGCGGAAAGCCCGGTTTGCGGCGTTTTACGCCGCAAACGCGCAAATCTTTTTCTTAACTTGTTGACGGTGGTGGAATCCCCGGTGCAAAATCCCGCGCCTGCGGTGTTGTATTGGTATGTGCTTTTTTCGGGAAGCCAGGGTAGAATATGGCAGGGGGAGCTTGGG
>JAISXE010000280.1 GCA_031270615.1 Spirochaetia bacterium | reverse complement strand
CCTCTCGCCCTGTTGCCGGGTGGGCAAAGACACGCCCTGATGGGCGTGCGTTTATTTCGGCGTGCGCAGTCCGTGTTGTCCGTGGTAAATTTTTGCCTTTGTGTACTATGCGTTATTTAGGGATAAGCCCTTAGTATGGCCTCAACAGGGGATATTAGCGACGCTTTTTCATTTTGGGCGTATTTTTGTTTCGTAAAAACCGCATTTCTTGTGATTTTCGTTTTGAAATCGGAATTGCTGCGCTGCCCTCTTGAAAAATAACCGCAAATATATAAATAATATATCAGGAGGAAAACGCATGGACCTTTTATCCCGCAAATCCTTTCAAAAATTTCTGCTCGCAAGCCTTTTTGCCCTTACCGGCCCCGGGCTTTGGGCCGACCCGCCCCCGAACACCGAAACCCCCGGAGGATCCAAAGTCTATTTCACAAAAAACATCAGCGCCCAGGGGCTTCTGGCAGCCTTTCAAAAACTGAACGTCCCCGTCTCCGGAAAAGTCGCAATAAAACTGCACATGGGCGAGGACGGCAACACCAACTATCTGCGGCCCGAACTTTTGCGCGACCTCGTAACAAGCGTGAAAGGCAGTTTCGTGGACAGCAACACCCTCTACGGCGGCAAGCGGGGCACCACCGCCGGGCACCTTGCCGTCGCCAAAGACCACGGCTTTGCCTACGCGCCCGTGGATATCCTGGACGCAGACGGCGAGTCCCGCATCCCCCTGCGGGGCGGCACCAGGCTGAAGGAAATCATAGTCGGATCGCGCATCCTCAATTACGACTGGATCATCTCCGTCGCCCATTTCAAAGGCCACGCCATGGCCGGCTTCGGCGGAACCTTCAAAAACATGGCCGTAGGCATTGCCTCGCCCGCAGGGAAACGCGCCATCCACTCGGACGGGCCGGGCACCGGCACATGGTCCAGCCGCGGCAGCGCCTTCTTTGAAAAAATCGTGGAATACAACAAAGGCCTGATTGACTCGCGAGGCGGCAAAGTGCTCTTCATCAACATCCTCAACAACCTCTCGGTTGACTGCGACTGCGACGGCCACGCCGCGAAACCCGAAATGAAAGACATCGGAATACTCGCCTCCACGGATCCCGTCGCCCTGGAAAAAGCCAGCCTGGACCAAATCTACGCGGCCCCCGTAGGCGAGCGGGCGCACCTTGTGGAGCGCATTGAAAGCAGGAACGGCATCTACCAGATTCTCTACGCGGAAAAACTCGGACTGGGCAGCCAAAAATACGAGCTGGTCAGGTTTTAGGGCTTACCCGTTTTTATCATCTGAATTTTGGCGCATTTGGGGCAGGATAGCGGACGCGCAAGCGCCCGCTATCCCGCCCCAAACCGGGCTTTCCGGGGCTGCGCTATCGCTCCGGCCCGGGATGCATGGGCGAGCAACGATTTTGCTTCGCAAAATCGTGACCAGCCCTGCGGGCGCGCTCCGCGCCCCCTCCAATCCCTTGCGCGGCCCACGGGCTGCCAAAGAAAAACAAAACCGCTGCCCGCACGCCTGAATAACCGCACAAAGAAAACCACCAACCGCACAGAATAAGAGAACCACCGACCACGCGGAAACCACAGACAAAAAAAGAGGATTTTTTCTGTCTTCACCTCTTTTTCCCCCTGTCCGTACCGTCCGCGCGGTCAGTGGTCCTCTTCACGCCCGCAAAGCCGGCACCCTCTTCCTATTTAATAAAACCCCAGTTCACCTATTGCCATTCTAAAAAAAATCAAAAAAATCGAAAATTAGTATTGACAAAATTTGTTTTTGGCATTAAACAGTAAGAACAAAACTAATTAGTTTTTACTAATTTCATGAGGATTTATGAAGCCGTTTGCCGCAGTGTTTTTTATCGTTGAATTCCTCCTCCTTTTTCCCCTGTGGGCCCAGGAGGGGGATTCCGCCCTGGAATTGGAAGCCATCACCGTAACCGGCACCAGGACGGAAAAGCGCCTCGCGGACACGCCCGTGGTTACGGAAGTCATAACGGCGGAGGAAATCGAAAATTCCAACGCCGACACGCTGACGGACATCCTGGACGACTACGGCCTCATGTATACCTCCGGCCCCATGGGCGACTATATCCAGCTTCAGGGCATGGGCGAAGGCCGGGTCTTGTACCTGATAGACGGCCGGCGCGTTACCGGCAGGATTGCCCAAAGGCTTAACGGGGAAACATTGCCCCTCGGGAATGTGGAAAGAATTGAGATCGTACGAGGGCCGCAGTCGGCCCTCTACGGCTCAGACGGAATCGGGGGCGTTATCAATATTATCACGAAAAAGCCGGACGGGGATGTTTCCCTGTCCGTGTCGCTGACAAACCGCTTCCTGCTTGCCTACGACGACCCGGACACCCCCTACAAGGCGGATCCGTTTTTGGATTTTAACCCCCTGCGGGAGCAAACCGCCATGGTCAAGGCCGGATTCCCCC
This sequence comes from Spirochaetia bacterium, assembly GCA_031270615.1. Lineage (GTDB taxonomy): Bacteria > Spirochaetota > Spirochaetia > DTKZ01 > DTKZ01 > JAISAF01. The sequence goes on along the minus strand of JAISXE010000280.1, from coordinate 3,015 downwards.
TGGCAGCCCTGCGCAACAACCTTACCCTGGAAGGCTCGCGGGGGGATTTCTATTACGCGGAAAAAGAAGCCACCTCGATCCTGCCGGAGTACAAAAGGGGCAAAGCGGGCTTTGACTCGGCTTTTAATCCCGGGGACGCCTCCGAAGTGCGCTTGGGCGGCGCCTTCATGCTGCTGAGGAGCGACGACAAAACCAACACCGCAGGCAGCCTGGAGCGGCGGGACTACCTGCGGGCCAATGGCTATGCCGAAACGGATTTTACCCCCCTGGAAAACGGCAATCTCACCCTCAGGCTCTACGACGATTACTACCAGCGGGACAAGGATACCTATTCCGCTCTTATTGATACCTGGTTCAGGGGCGACAACCACGAGGAAGAAAACCTCGTCGCGGCCGAGGCCCTGGGGGTCTACGACGGGGTGGAGGATTTCATCTTTACCCTGGGCCTGGAAGGGGCCTACAACCGCATGGACAAATACAACCTGCGCAATGACGGCACCCTCGCCAGCCTCAACAAACAGGCCGTGTTTGTCCAGGCCGAGAATTTCGCCGAAGGCGTGTATTCCCTTATCGGCGGCCTCAGGCTGGAGCGGAATTCCATGTTCGGCCTTGCCGCCGCGCCCAAGCTTTCGGCCATGTACCACCTGTCAAAGGAATTCCGCGTTCTGGGCGGGGCCGGCCTGGGCTACCGCGCCCCCAGTTTTAACGACCTGTATGTGACCATGGACGAAACCGTCGTGTCCGGCCACCCCACGGTGCTGGGGAACGAGGACTTAAAGCCCGAATACGCCCTGGGCTTTAACGCGGCCTTGGAGTATTCGGCGGAAAAGCGATTCGCCCAGCTCAACGTGTACTACACCGAGCTTTCCAACGAAATCGCGTATGCGGACACAGGCGCCAAAACCTCCAAAAACGCGGTTATTTACAAAAACGAGAACGTTTTCCGGTCCTTCCGCACGGGCGTGGACGGCGAGGCCAAAATAACCCTGTTTGAACACGGCTTTGTTTCCGCGGGCTACAGCTACCTCTACGCCTACGACAGGAGCGAAGAGGAAAAACTCCACATCCAGCCCGCCCACACGGCCAAAACGAAGGCCGGCGCGGATTTCAAGGGCGCGGGGATCCACACCTACCTCCAGGGAAGGTGGTTCTCGCCGCTGGACCCTTCGGACCCGGACTACGACAACGCGCGCCTGATCCTGGATTTTTATTTTTCCGCCGCCATCGGGGGGCACATAAAAATAAGGCTTTCCGTTGACAACATAACGGGGGAAACCGACCCCCTTGGGCCAATAACGGCCCAGACATTTTCGCTTGGAATCCAATATTCATTATAAGGAGTGTTTTATGATACACAGTAGTTTTTTTCGAAGGTTTCTGCTTGTCATGTCCGCCGCCCTCGTTTTTGCCGGCTGCTCGGAAAGCGGCGACAATGGCATAGTTCAGTGGGAAACGCTTTCCGTTAGGGTTGAAGCGGGACAGACAAAATACTATTCGCTGAAAACCGGGAAGGAGGTAAGCGATCCGACCTCAACCGCTTGGGACATAGCCTTTGAGAGAGGTAGCGGCATGGGTGCCGTCGCGCGAACAATCTATACCAACAGCGGCGCTTCGGCGGCGGCAGCCGGTTCCAGCGGCGCGGGCGGAGTGACTTTTGGCGGTTCAACAAACTTTGATTCCGTAACCGCGATCACCGGCGATTGGCGCACGGGCGGTGAGTATGGCGAGTTTAAAACGGATGTCAAAAAATGGGTAAGCGCAAGCACTGATCAAAATGATGGTGTAGAGCGGCGACTTAATGTTATGACGTATCTTGGGTATCCTGTCGGAGACGGTGCATCCCAAGCAACTTCTTATGCTGCTCGCAACATTGCCCCCCCATTTGATGATACCACGAAAGCCTATGATTATGACAAAAAACAGTTTTATACTTCGGGTAATATGCCGCCTAAATATTCCTTGACTAATGAAGTTTACATCATTAAGCATGGCGACGGCGCCGGATACTCGAAGATCCAGATAATCGAATATTCCAGTACGACAAGCCCCAGCGCGGACAACTACACGATCAAGTATCAAAATTCTTGAAACCGGCTGGCGTTTGCCCGCCGGTTGGATGCCTTTGGCCAGCCCCTTCGGTTTGGGGGGCTTGGCTTTTGATGACAGGAGGATTTTACATGAAAAAGAAAAATATCTGCCTTTTTTTCCTTGTGGCGGGGCTTGCCCTGTTTTCGGGCTGTTCCGAAGACAGCGGCGGCGGCGGCAGCGGGGACGATGACGATGACGGCACGCTGAATGGCCCCTTCGTTGTTCGCGAGGGGAAAACCCGCTACTATTCGCTTTCCACCGGGCTGGAAGTTTCCAATCCGGCGACAACGGACTGGGACATCGCCTTTTCCTACGACCGCCGGATTTACACCAACAGCGACGACACGGCCGCAAAACACGGCTCCAGCGGCAACGGCGGGGTCTGGGCCACGGAGAAGTTCGTTTTTAGTAACGTGACAGCCACGGACATTGCTTCCACCGATTTCACGGCGGAGTACGCGACGGACAAGGCAAAGTATACAAGCCCCGCCGTGGAAATGGGAGACCCCGTATTTGATTCGCTGAATTTCATGACCTTTATTGGGTACGGGAATATTGATGGTACCGGGACTAGCGGGGATAGCGGAGCCACCGGAGACACCCCGGAAAGTGCCTATATGGAGTACCAATACGACGAAAAGCAGTTTTATATCGCGAATACTGCGACCATGCCGCCTATATATACCCTGACACAGCGCGTGTATATTATCCAGCACGCCAATGGCACTAGCCATTCAAAAATCCAGATCACGGCTATGGAATCCATAACCTCGACAGCGGGAAACAGGCGTATCTATGCGGTTTCGTATGGAGGCTTATAACTCATGGTATGTTTGCATAACCATAGACGCACGGACGGCCACAAAGAAGAACACACAATTCCAACTAAAAATCCGTGTTTTTCCGTGTGGCCTGTGGTTCTCTTCT
>JAISXE010000206.1 GCA_031270615.1 Spirochaetia bacterium | reverse complement strand
CCCTTGTTATCACAGACACGCTTTCGCGTGCGGTTGCCGGGGCATGCAAAATCGCGACTGTCCGGGATGCATGGGCGAGCAGCGATTTTGCCTTGCAAAATCGCGACCAGCCCCCGGCACGGCAATCACGGAAATTGCGCGGTTTTGCGGGTCTTCGCCCCATTGCGGCAACCAGGGAAATCGCGGGAGGCCAACAAACCGAACCTGCGATTGCAGGCAATCGCCCTGCATTCAGGCATGAAGTTGTATAGCCGGTAGAACACTGTGGACTGTCACGCGATTGCCCCGCAATTTCCGGGGGCAGTTTTTGCCGGGCAAAAATTGCCCTGCAATCACGGAAATTGCGCGGTTTTGCGGGGCTTCGCCCCATTGCGGCAACCAGGGAAATCGCGGGAGGCCAATAAACCGAACCTGCGATTGCAGGCAATCGCCCTGCATTCAGGCAAGATGCTGTATAGCCGGTAGAACCCTGGGGGCTATCACGCGATTTCCCCCCGCAATTTCCGCAGGCAAAGTTTGCCGGGGCAAGGCCCCGGCAAACTTTGCCTCCTTGACAATTCTCTTCGCTTGGGGCATAGTGATATATCAGTTTTACTATTTTTTAAAAGGAGGAGTTATGCCGCTGAAAGAAGATCGCAAGGCGCAGCTGCGGGGCCTGTGTGCCCGGTTCAGGAACACGCTTATAGACATTCTGTACAAGGCCCAGTCCGGGCATCCGGGAGGGTCGCTGTCCGCGACGGAAATCATTACCACCCTGTATTTTGAAAAAATGAAAATCGATCCCAAAAACCCCAAGTGGGAAGACAGGGACCGCTTCATCCTGGGCAAGGGACACGGGGCGCCCATGCTCTACATCAACCTTGCGGAAAAAGGTTATTTCCCCGCGGAGGATTTGCAGCGCCTGCGGCAGTTCGGCTGCCACTTGCAGGGGCACCCCTGCGCGAAGGACACTCCGGGGGTGGAGCTTTCCACAGGCCCTTTGGGCCTGGGGCTGGGCGCGGGCGCGGGCATGGCCCTGGGCGCGAAGGCGCAAAAAAAGGATTTTTACACCTACGTCCTCATGGGAGACGGGGAAATCCAGGAAGGCGTTATCTGGGAGGCGGCAATGTCCGCCAGCAAGTTCAGGCTGGACAACCTTATCGGGATCCTCGATTACAACGGGGTGCAGCTTGACGGCACGGTTGACCAGATCATGCCCCTGGGCGATGTCAAAGCGAAGTGGGAGGCCTTCGGGTGGAAAACCATCGAGGTTGACGGCCATGACGTGGGGGCGATCTCCGAGGCCATCGACACGGCGAAAACCATAAAAGGCAGTCCCGTCATCATTATCGCGAAAACCGTGAAAGGCAAGGGCGTGTCCTTCATGGAAGGCAAAAACGGATGGCACGGTAAGGCCATTGGCCCTGACGATTACAAAGCCGCCAAGGCGGAACTGGCAGGAGGAAAATAATGGCAGGATCAGTAACAGGAAAAGCCATGCGCCAGATGTACGGGGAAACCCTTGTGGAACTGGGCAAAAAACATACGAACCTTGTGGTTTTGGACGCCGATGTTTCGGGATCAACGCGCTCCTGCGTGTTCGCGGAAGCCTTCCCCGACAGGTTTTACAACGTGGGCATCGCGGAAATGAACATGGCCGCAATGGCCGCGGGCTTGTCAACGACGGGCCTCGTGCCTTTCATCAATACCTTCGCCTGCTTTGCCGTGCTGCGCTGCGCGGACCCCATCCGCAGCCTCATCGCCTATACCAATCTGAATGTGAAGGTCGTCGGGGCGTATTGCGGCCTTTCGGACTCCTTTGACGGCGCGAGCCACCACGCCACAATGGACATCAACTTTTTCCGGGCCATGCCGAATTTCCTGGTCCTTTCCCCCTCGGACGGGCCGGAAGCGGCCCTGGCAACCGAGGCGGCCTTCCGCCACGAAGGGCCTGTTTACCTGCGCATGCACCGCAACGAGCTTCCCCTGACCAGCGACTACGAAAAAAACAAATTCGAGCTTGGCAAGGGCGTCGTCCTGCGGGACGGGAAAGATGTCACCCTGATTGCCACCGGCCTTATGGTGCACCTGGCTTTGGCCGCGGCGGACACCCTTGCCTCGCAGGGAACCAGCGCCAGAGTCGTCAACATCCACACGATAAAACCCATCGACAGGGACCTCATCGTCAAATGCGCGTCCGAAACCAAAGGCATCGTCGTCGCGGAAGAGCATTCTATTACCGGCGGCCTTGGCAGCGCGGTCGCGGAAGTCCTGGCCGCGAACAAACCGGCTCCCGTGGCCTTTGTCGGCGTGGAGAACACTTTCACCGAAACGGGGGACTATGAAAGCCTTTTGACGAAATACGGTTTGACCGCCGGGAACATTGTCGAAAAGGCCAAAAAAATAGTAAAATAGCGCCATGCAACTGGACGACAGGGGGGCTGCGGCGCCCCTTCAGGAAAAAGTATACAACATCATCAAGGAAGACATCGTAAACTGCGAAATGGCGCCCGGATCCGTTATCTGCGAAGACGTTCTGGTGGAAAAATTCGGAACCTCGCGGACGCCGATCCGGGAGGCCCTTTTGCGCCTGCAAAGGGAAAGGCTTGTCGATATTTTCCCCCGGCAGGGAACCTTCGTGTCGCAGATCTGCCTCAAGGACATTTACGAGATCTACCAGCTCAGGCTCATCATTGAACCGCAGGTAGTGAAGATCGCCTGCCGCGATCTGGACAGCGAGGTTCTGGGGAATTTCCGCGATTTTTTTACCCACCGCGCGATGGGCGACTGTCCCTACGCGGAATGGTTCCGGCAGGACAGGGAGCTTCACAGCTATATCGTCGCGTGTTCGGGAAACGGCTATTTGCAGCAGATCTACGCCGCCATAATGGACCAGAACCTGAGGATGCGCATCCTGGCGGGAAAAATCCCCGACCGCATGCGCGCCACCAACCATGAACATATCGCCCTCCTGGACGCGCTTCTGGCAAAGGACGCGGACAAGGCGGAAAAGGTCATGGCTTCGCATATCGTTTCCTCGCGCGACGGCGCGCTGCGCCTGGAGCTTTCCGGCGCGGACAAAACCAGGAGTTGCCGGGGACAGTGAAAAACAAAAAGAAAAAATATTATAAATATGTTTTTTGGAGGAAAACAAATGAGTGATTTTGACACAGCACGAAAACTTTTGGCAGACTGGAAAGGCAACTCCTACTTGCAGGGGAACGGCGTCCTGGACAAGATAGGGCCCGTTGTCGCCGGCATCACGAAGAAGGCCGCCCTGATCTACACCGAGTATCCCGGCGTGGACGCCTATGTGGCGCGCATCAAGACGAATCTGGCCCAGGCCGGCGTCACGGACATCAGCGTCATTGTCGGCGCTGCGGCCAACGCGCCCAAGGAAGATTTGCAGCGCATCGCCGACGAGCTTGCGGCCTCAAACGCCGAAATGGTAATCAGTTTCGGCGGCGGCAGCACCATTGACGCGGCCAAGGCCGCGGAAGTCCTGCGGACCCTGGGCGGCAGCGTGGACCAGTATTTCGGCACGAACCTCGTCACCGAGGGCCTGAAAAAGCAGGGCAAGAAACTGCATCCCCACATGGCCATCCAGACTGCGGCATCCACGGGGGCGCACCTCACCAAGTATTCCAACATAACGGACTACAAAACCAACCAGAAAAAACTGATTGTCGATCCCGCCATCGTGCCGACCCATCCCGTGTTTGACTACGAGGTTTCCTATTCCGCGCCCATCAGCCTTACTTCCGACGGGGCTTTGGACGGCATCGCCCACATCCAGGAGGTCATTTTCGGCCTTGTGGGAAAAGACGGCTACGGCAAAATGGAAGAAATCGCCAAAGTGGGCATCAAACTCATTCTCGAATATCTGCCCAAGGCCCTGGAAAACCCCAAGGACGCGAAGGCCCGCGAAGCCCTGTGCCTCGCCACGGACCTGGGCGGTTACGCGATCATGGTCGGCGGCACCAACGGCCCGCATCTTACGAGCTTCTCCCTCGTTGACATCCTGACCCACGGCCGGGCCTGCGCGCTGATGAACCCCTACTACACGGTGTTCTTCTCCCCGGCAATCGAGAAACCCCTCAGGCTCATCGCGGGCATCTACAAAGAGGCCGGCTGTTTTTCGGGCGACCCCGGGGCCTTAAGCGGCCGCAAACTCGGCGACGCTTTTGCCGAGGGGATGTTTGCCTTCGCGAAGAAGATTAGCTTCCCGACCAGGCTCTCCGAGGTAAAAGGTTTCACGCAGAAGCATATCGACCAGGCCCTTGCGGCCGCCAAAGACCCGCAGCTTAAAATGAAGCTGGAGAATATGCCTGTCCCCCTCACGGCGGAGACGGTTGACGAGTACATGGGACCCATCCTCGCCGCGGCGCGGGACGGCAACATCGCCCTCATCAAAAACATCCCGGCTTAAGACCGTCCGGCACGATTGCAATGGGGGATATGGCGCGGGGTTAGAAAAGGCGAAAAACCACGGAGGACGCGGACATAAGACAGACCACAGGGATTGAAGAAAAAACGGATTGAAAAAAAGAAAAATTCACCGCAGGGAAAAGGGTTTTTTGTTTTTTCCCGTGGTTTTCCAGTATTTTCAGGGGAAAGTTGTTTAGAAACCTCGGTTTCTAAACAACTCTTTTGTTTTTTGTCCGTCCCGTCCGTGTGGTCAGTGGTTGAAAATAAAAAAATATACAGATTTAAGGAGTAAAAGTATGGAAAAAAGATTTGAAGGAAAAATAGCCCTTGTTACCGGCGCCGGTTCGGGCATCGGGAAGGGCGTGGCTTTGAGGCTTGCGCGCGAAGGCGCGCATATCGCCGTCGCCGACATCAACCAGGCCGGGGTTGACGCCGTTGCCAAAGAGGCGGCGGGGTTTGGCGTAAAGACCCTTGCCCTGAAACTCGACATTTCCAAAATCGCGGAGATCCCCGCGGTGGTGGAAAATGTTGTCAAGGAGTTCGGCCGCATAGACATTTTCGTCAACACCGCCGGGGTTGTGCAGAGCAACAACTTCACCGAGGTAAGCGAGGAAATCTGGGACAGGGTTATCGACATCAACCAGAAGGGAACCGCGTTCGTGAACCAGGCCGTGGGTGCCCAGATGATCAGGCAGGTCCCCGAAACGGTAAAGGCCGCGGGCCGCGCGGACAAATCCCACGGAAAAATCGTCAACTTCACCTCCATATCGGGCCGCAGGGGCAGGGAATACCAGCTCGCGTATTCGGCAAGCAAGGCAGCGGTTATCAGCATAACCCAGTCGGCGGCAAACGCCTTTGCCCCTTACAACATCAACGTCAACGCCATTGCCCCCAGCGTCGTGGAAACCCCCATGTGGGATCAGAACAACCGCGACAAGGAAAAAGCCTTCGGCATCAGCGCGAAGAAGGCCAACGACGACTTTATCGCGCGCATCCCCCTAAAGCGTCCCGGCACGGCGGAGGATATGGCCGGGGCGGTGGCCTTTCTGTGCTCGAAGGACGCGGACTACATCACGGGGCAGACCCTGAATGTGGACGGCGGGTTTGAAATGGATTGACGGCAATGAACCGCTACCGCTATTTTCTTGCCATCCAGACACTGCTTCCCGATAACTACCGGGGCGATTCCGCCTTTATCGCGAATATGCGGACTCTTCAGGGCCTCGGCTTTGACGGCGTTGAGCTGAACATCAAGGACCCCCTGGCCGTCAAGCCGCAGGACCTGAAGGACTTTCTGGCGGACTTCGGGCTTGTCCTTTCCGTTTTCGCGACGGGCTTTACCGCGAAGACCAACAACCTGTCGCTCGCGGCCGCCGGGGAATCCCGCAGAAAGGAATCCGTCAGGCGCGCGAAGGAGTTCCTGGCCTTCGCCTCGGAGTTCGGGGCGGGGGCCGTCGCGGGCTTTCTGAAAGGCGCGATGGGCGAAAACTCCGCGGAAAACCTTGAATGCCTCAAGGCCTCGGTGGCCGAGATCGCGCCGGAGGCCCTGCGCCTGAAAACCCCCTTCATCGTGGAGGCGATCAATCGTTTTGAATCGCCCCTGGGGAACAGCCTGGACGGGGCCTGGGAGATCATACTGGATGCGCAAAATCCCTTTGTCCATATCCTGCCCGACACCTGGCACATGAACATTGAAGAGTCGAACATGGAAGCCGCCATGATCCGCCACCGGGACCATTTTACCGGTTTCCATTTGTCCGACAACAACCGCTTCCTGCCCGGTTTTGGGGCACTGGATTTCAAAAAGATCATCGGCGTGCTTGACGCGCTGGAATACAGGGGCAGGGTCGCTTTGGAGGCGAACCTGAAAGTCTCGTTTATCGACGACGTGACAAAAAGCATGGACTACCTTGCGCCGCTTCTTGCGAAGACATAGGAGACATAGGAGGAATGAAAAAACCACGGACAGGCACCCACTGTCAACAGGTTAAGGCCAAAAGTCAGCCCGTGGGGCGCAAAGGATTGCAGCGGAAATCCTTTTTGCCGCCTGGCGGCAAAAAGATTGAAGCGGAAAGCCTGGTTTTTGGCGCTCCGGCGCCAAAAATGCGCACATCCCCTTTTTTAACTTGTTGACAGAGGTTTCTAAACAACTCTATTGGTCTGCGGCGGACGATCTCTGCGAATATCCCATCCGGTGTGGAAAGAGTAATATCTTTCGATATTCTTCGCGAAGCCCTCCAATGAAACACACGCTTCGCGTGCGGTTTTTTAGCGAGTCACAATTTTGCTCGGCCATTAACCTATGTGCATACGCCAAGGTTTTTTAAGGCCTTTTGTCCAGAAGCTTTGTTATCACAGACACGCTGCCTGCGTGCGGTTGCCGAGGCATGCAAAATTGCGCTTCGTCCATGCGCCATAGGCTTTTCCGATTTTGAAACAAATCCTCCATAAATTAAGTTTTTCTTAATGATAACGTAAATTCATTTAAATTGACAGATAGTAAAAACGCCTATAAACTAGCCAAATATTTACAAAGCCGAAAAAATGGAGGGTATCATGGCAAAAAAGCTTTATATGACGATGGTTTTCGTATTCGTCGCTGGAGTAGCCTTTTCTGGAGGCGAACAGGAATCAACAGGTGGTGAAAAGACTTTTAAACTGGATTATGCAACCCCCTTTGCAAACGATGGTCCGGCAGGAGTGGCAATGAAAAAACTGGCCGAGGATGTTAATCGAAAGACTAAGGGTACTATAGAAATCAGTATTTTTACCGACGGGGCCTTGGGTAGCGGCAATGATAATTTGGCTTCTTTGAAGAGCGGCGAGCTGGATATGGGGGTCAATGGGATGGAGGGATTGGACATGTTTGCGCCAGAATTCACTTTTCTTTCTTCTCCTTTCCTCCTCACCAGTTGGGAACAATTGGGAAGAATCCTCGCGTCGGACATAGGTGCGGGCCTAAGAGCAAAATTCGAGGCGAATAATATAAAACCGCTCGCGTATCATTTCCGCGATATTCGCGTGTTTGCATCTAATAGAGAAATCCTAAAGCCGACCGATGTGGCAGGTCTAAAACTGCGTCTGCCACTTATGAAAACATATGTTGATGCATGGGGGCGCTTGAATGTTGTTTCTACAACAATTGCCATGGGTGAATTGTATACGGCTCTACAGACTGGTACTGCCGAAGCCTGTGAAGGAGGTTACGAACAGATGGTCACCCTGAAGATATACGAAGTTCAAAAATATATTGCTGATAGTAATCATGTATTTGACCATGCGGCAACATTTATTCATAAACCCTTGTTTGAGTCTATGAGTTCTACCCAGCAGGCCATACTCAACGAAAGCGCGAAGGAAGCCATGGCCTATGCGGACAAGTTGGCGACCGAAAGACTGGCCGGTTATAAAAAACAGTGCCTTGATGGCGGCATGAAACTTATGAACTTCGACAGGCAGGCTTTTTCGGACGCTTTGGCTGAGTATAATAAGAATCTGTTCAAAACGAAATGGCCCGGCTTTACCTACGAACAGATAATGAAGTATAAATAATTTATGAAAAAGATAGCCGCGCGGTTTCTTCTTTTGATTGAGTGGATATGCATTGGATTCTTGCTCACGATTGCGCTCGTGATCGGGATACAAATGTTTTGTCGTACTTTCGCGATTGGTATTAGTTGGACAGAGGAAATAGCGCGGCTTGCGTTTTGTATGATGTCGTTCATCGGAGCGCCGCTGGCTTTGGCGGAGGGTCTGCATATTGTTGTGGATATGGTTGTTGACCGTTTGCCGAGAAAATTGCGCATGGGAGCCGAGATACTCATCAGTATAATCATCATTGTTTTTTCCCTATTTTGTATCCGTAGCGGTTTTTTGAATCTTGCTACATACAAAGGCGTGGCTGCCGTTTCCATGGACTGGCTACAGATGAACTGGATATATGCTGGCATCATGATTTCTTTTGTAATTCTTTTGATAATATCAGTAGTACGAATAATAAATATAGTGCGCGGCAAGTCGTTGACATTGCTTATTCACGAAAACGAAGTAATCCCGGAAGAAAAACTGGAATTGAATATATGATGCAAGTGATTGTTTTCTTGAGTACTCTTATTGGTCTCTTCGTTTTAAAAGTACCCATATACATAAGTATGGCGCTTACCGGAATCGTATTAATGACTGTGAACGGCAACATGAGATGGGGTACGCTGTTGCAGCATATGCTGGCCGGGGTTAATACCTTTACAATTCTTGCGATACCGATGTTTCTTCTTGCAGGAAAACTGATGAATATAGGCGGTATTACGCGCCGCTTGTTTGATTTCTGCATGAAGCTGGTGGGTTGGCTTCCAGGTGGGCTTGGGCATGTGAATGTTTTGGCAAGTGTTATTTTCGCCGGTATGTCAGGTACAGCCGTGTCCGATGCCGGCGGCCTGGGTTCCATCGAAATACAGGCAATGCGGGAAAAGGGGTTTGATGACGGATTCTCTTGTGGAGTTACGGCGGCTTCTTCCACCTTAGGGCCCATCATCCCGCCTAGTGTTCCGCTGGTTATTTATGGTACGGTGTCAGGCGCATCAGTTGGTGCCCTGTTTATGGCAGGTCTTGTGCCGGGAATTCTTATGGCTGTTATAATGATGATAGTCGTAACGATTTTTGCCATTATCCGTAAGTATCCGCGTACCCAATTCCCAAAAATCCGGGAAATATTTGTGGCATTTAGAGAAGGTTTTTTCCCTCTCATGGCTCCAGTCATCATCCTTGTCGGTATTTATACGGGCGCTTTTACCCCTACCGAATCAGCCGTTATTGTAGTATTTTACTCACTCATCCTTTCTTTTTTGATGTACCGGGAGATGACTTGGTTCAAGCTGTTACGTATTCTGCGCGAAACAGTACGAGATTCCCTTACTATTGCGATGCTCATAGCGGGCGCTACCTTTTTTGGTTATGTCGTTGTGCGTATAAAAATTCCCCAAATGGTCTTAGAGATGATGACATCTGTGGTTTCCAGCCAGACGGGGCTACTCAGCATCTTGACGGTTTTTCTTCTTGTCATTGGATGCTTTATGGAGACAGCCTCGGCCATTACCATCCTTGTGCCGTTGATTCTTCCGCTTCTTAACGCTTATCAAGTCGACCCCGTCCATTTCGGCATATCCATGGTTCTTAACTTGATGATAGGTCTTTTAACTCCACCTTTTGGGCTGGTATTGTTCGTGGTTGCAAAAATCGGCAATATGTCGGTAGGACGGTTAACTATCGCCCTTTTACCCTGGATGGTTGCGCTTTTTGTGGCCCTGTTTTTGGTAACATTCATCCCGCAGATTTCACTGGCGTTGCCCCGGTATTTTGGACTGATGTAGCTGAAAGGAGGGAGTATCGTGAAGATTGATTGCATTATCAGGAATGGGCATGTCGTTGATCCTTCACAAAAGATTGATGATGTGATGGATATCGGGATTAAAAATGGTTTGATCACAAAAACCGGGCCGGACACAGAAGCCGTCCGTATGGTGGATGCAGAAGGCTGTTATGTTTTTCCAGGGCTTATTGATTTTCATACTCATATTTACCATACAGGGAGTACGATGTCTGTTAATCCGGCGTTTTTGCCTGCAACCGGTGTTACCTCTGCGGTAGACAGCGGAACTGCGGGGTTTTGTAACTTCCGGTCTTTTTATGAAGGCGTTATTATGACTGCACCGATACGCATCAAAAGTTATCTCAATATGTATGGTTCGGGACAGCCGGATATGAGTCTTCCTGAAAAATTTGCGCCTTCCGAATTCCGTCCCACATGTATCGCGAAGGTGGTCGAAACGTATCGGGACAACATCCTTGGTATGAAGATCCGTTATACGAAGGGGATCGCGTCTCCTGACGATTCACTACAGGAAACTGTTCGGGTTGCCCGTGAATTAGGTATTCATGTGTGTGTGCACACAACAAATCCACCTACGTCCTTAAATGGGGTGGCGGCTTTGTTGGGCCGGGATGATGTATACTGCCACATGTACCAGGGAGTGGGTGAAGATACTATTTTGGATCAACCGGACGGAAAGGTTAAAGAATCCATGCGCAAGGCGCGGGAGCGGGGTGTTATATTTGATTCTGCCAGCGGTAAGACTAATTTCAGCTTTGATGTGGCACTTCCCGCCATACGGCAGGGCTTCCTGCCGGATATTATTTCCACCGACTGCACATGCGATAAGATGAATCTCTCTGCTCACGCAAAGAATTTGCCTTATCTCATGGTGCGGTTCCTGAAAATGGGAATGAGCCTGCCGGATGTTATATGTGCGGTTACAGAGACCCCGGCACGGCTTATGGGAATGGAGGGACGGATTGGAACCTTGAAGCCGGGAGCATTTGGCGATATTGCTGTGTTCAAGGAGATTTCGCAAAATGCCACACATCAGGATTTTTTTGGCACCACTTTTGAAACAGAGAAACTTCTGGTTCCGCAGATGACGGTTATAGGTGGCGATATTGCTTTTTGTCAGGGAGATTTTGCTTTGACGTGATGTTATACAATGGGGTAAATATATTTTTTCACAGAAATATAGATAAAGCTGTTGCGCGATTTACTTGGAAAGAAAGAATAGTACAAACATGGAAATCGCTTGGCGTGTTGTTTTTGCCAGTGATCGTTCTTGGTGGTATTTTTACCCCTACGGAAGCCTCTGTCATCGCGGTTATTTACAGCAAATGTTAAAGTAATGTAGCAAATTACATAGGTTGAAAAAAAGGGGGAGATCCTTGATGGATAACATCGCAAAGAGTAACGAATTCAGTTTTCGCGTGGATACAGATTGGGCAAAACTTCCTGCGGGCTGGAGTTTTTTTGAGGTTGCCGA
>JAISXE010000056.1 GCA_031270615.1 Spirochaetia bacterium | reverse complement strand
TTTCAATGCCGGCTTTTATCAGAATCGATGTCAGCGCCGCGAAAAAAGCCGACAATAGCGCGTATGCGGCCCACATACAGCATAGTATATTTTAAAAAACACCTTTATGCGATACCGCTGCCTGCGCCAAGGGAGAAGCGGGGGAAAAAACCACTGGGTCCGAGGAAGGCCGCTTCGAGAGGAGCCGTCTGCGGGGCTGGCGGTTTCTTTCATAATCTTCCGCGCCAGGGATTGCAGCGGAAATCCCGCAGGGCTTGCGAAGGCTGGTCGCAATTTTGCCGAGCAAAATTGCTGCTCGCCCATGCAACCTGGCAAGCACGAGGAATTGGAGCGGAAAGCCCGGTCCGGCCGCGGAACGCGGCCGGAGGCGCCCATGCTTTTTTAAATGAAGCCCAGCTTGGCCAGCACCGCGTCCATGGTGCCGATGTTTTTTTTCTGCTGCGCGGGATTGGCAGGATCGTCCCACAGGGCCGCAAGGCGGGCGTGCATGCTTCTGGAGAGCTTCCGGGAGCCGGTCTGAACGAAGGCGTCGCGGAATTCGGCGAGGATGTCGGCGGAGTCGGTTGTCAGGACGGATATGGCGTTTGGGTGTTTTTTGAGCAGGGAGGAGGGCGCTTCGCCGAGGATGATGTCGTTTCCGTATACGGCCAGGACGGAATATTTTTTTGAGGCCTGCGGCACGTTGTCGATGATGTAGTCGGCTTTCATGAAGGCGGCCGCGGTGAAGGAATAGGCCGCGCCGGGGACATCTGCGTCGGTTTTGAAATACTGGGGCCAGTCGAGCCTCTGCTGGTGGATGTTCTGCCCTGTCATGGGGACCATGATGATGCCGGGGGGCGCGTCCAGCGGCGTGCCTGAATCGTGGAAACCCCAGTGCCCGTCCATGCCTATGCCCTTGAGCTCCGCTACGAAATACGAGGGGTCCTCAAGGATGGCGCACAGGCCTCGGGCGTAGGCGTCCGCCAGCTCTTTGTCCCCGCCGTCCCCTTTGAGTTCAAGGGCTTGGACGGGAAGAGCGGTGCCGCAGATTTTGGACAGGGGGTCCAGGAAATTTTTTTCCAGCAGATACCGGAAGGTTATGGCGAATTTCGGGTCGCCCCGGGCTATGGGATAGTCGTCGAACTGGTAGAAAAGGGTCTTTCGCATAACGGCGGCAAGCTCCCCGTCGGATCTGCACAGTCCGGTAAAAGCCCGGTAAAAGGAGAACCCGCTGGGCGCGGCCATAAGCCAGAGGGCGGTTTTTTTCCCTGCCGCCGCGGCTTCTTTCAGCGCCCGCGCCATAAGCTGCGCGGATTTTTGGCCCATGGCCGATTCATCCTTTTCTATTAGGATTTTCACCTTTCCCGCTTCCAATTCTCTGCACATGAAAGCCTCCGGTTTTTTATAATTCGCTTGACGCTGAAAAGCCGATACACTTATAGTAACACTTATGGGCCGATACTACAACTTTTTTTTCGCATTTGTGCTGTTTTCGCTGGCTTCGGCGCTTCTTGCCGGCTGCCTGAGCCACCTGGGAACCTATGGCGAGGCCGCCGGGGACCAGCAGGTTTTTCTGGAAATCGAAAGCGGCCTCGAAGTGGTTCTTTTCGATGGCGCGAAGGTGGGCTGGGGTACGGATTCCTTCGGCGGCTATGCGGGGATCATCGTTCCCCCGGGCGCCCACACGCTGCTCGTCCTCGCGCGGAAAGACGTCTCAGACGAGGGAAGCTCCGGGATCATCACGAAGTCCTACACCCTGAGCGCGGAACTGCGGGTCGATTTCCTCCCGCGCCACAGCTACCGCCTGGAGGAGGACGGCTCCATCCTCGATTTCTTTTTTGGGGCCTATGACCTGAAACTGAAGGTGGAGGACACGGGCGGCTGAAACCCCGTTGGGGCGGGCGAAGAAGGGGAACCACTGACCTCACTGACAAAGAAGGGGAACCACTGACCAGGCGGGCGAAGAAAGAATTGGGGGTTGGGAGTGGAGTGGGGGATGTGTTTTCCGCGTGGTCAGTGGTTTTTCCTGTCAGCGGTTTAGGCTGTTTCGGGTATGGTGAGGCAGCCGTCGGGCAGGACCAGGATTTTCGGCGTGGGGATGCCGTTTTTGCGGGATTTTTCCATGGCCTCGTCCAGGGCTTCCTGGGGGCTGGCGGCGGCTGTGATAAAAAGCGGCTTCAGCTTGTCCGGGGGAATTTGGGTCACGGCCCTGACATCCGCGCGCTCCGACACCATGGCCATTTTGGCGGCCTTGTGGTAGCCCAGCTTGTACCCGGCCCGGATGCGGGCGATGGCGTCGCGGGGGCTGCCGGAGCAGGCGAGGATTTTCGCGTAGGCCTCGTCGCTGCCGATTCCCTGGCGGCAGGCGGACACCAGGATGAGGGTGCCGCCGTCCTTCAAGGCCAGGGCGCCGTTGTCGATGGCCTTCTGGGACTGGTACAGGTCGATATCCATAGGAAACTTCGCCACGGACACGACGATGTCCGCCAGGGCAGGCACGCGGACGCAGAATATTTCGCGGGCGACTTCCGCCGCGGCGTAGAACGAGCTCATGATATCGCCCGCGAAGGCCGCCGCCACCCCCTGGGCCTTGTCAAGCACGCCCATCAGGGCGAACACGGGCGCTTTGATAAGCCCCAGGGCGTCCATCATGTCTTCATGCACCGGATTGCCCTCAAGGGCAAGCGCGCTTGCCTTTGGGGACAGGGCAAGCGCATGGTTTGTCTGGATGGTGGCAAAGGCGGCGGTACCTGGAAGGAAGGCTTTGCGGCCCCCGGTAAAACCGGCGTGATAGTGCGGCTCGACGCTTCCGGTGGCTATGATCCTGTCCGCCTCAAAAAGGATTTTGTTTAAAAGAATGGGGGTCCCGTTGCGGGTTTTGCCCAGGTCAACCATGTCTTCGGTCTTGCGGGC
>JAISXE010000350.1 GCA_031270615.1 Spirochaetia bacterium | reverse complement strand
AGGATTGCAGCGGAAATCCTTTTTGCCGCCCGGCGGCAAAAAGATTGAAGCGGAAAGCCTGGTTTTTGGCGCTCCAGCGCCAAAAATGCGCACATATTTTCTTAACTTGTTGACAGTGGATTCCTAATCCCCCCCTTCCCTTTTCGCGCTTTTGCGTGGTAGTCTTTTCCCATGTTCGCCTACATGAAGACAGCAAAGGCCCGGCTTATCCGTTTCCTGGAAGGCTATTTTGAAAGCCTGGGCACGGACTACGGGAACGTGAACTCCTGGGGAAAGGACACCCTGGGGCGCCTGCTGGACTATACCTGCGGCGGCAAAATGATCCGCGGCGGCCTTGTGGGCTTTGCCCACGATATGTACGCGGGGGGCAGCCCCGACGCGGCGGTGGCGGCGGGCGCGGCGATGGAACTGTTCCAGTCCGCCTTCCTTATCCACGACGACATCATGGACAGGGACGAGGTGCGCCGGGGCAAACCCGCGATGCACGCCGGGTATGCGGGCCTCGCGAAAGAAGCGGGGCTGCGCGGGGCGGAACATTTGGGAGAGGCCCTGGGCGTCTGCTGCGGGGACCTCGCGTTTTTTATCGCCTTTGATATTCTTTCCGCGCTTGGGATCGACGGCGGCGCAAAAGCAAGACTCCTTTGCCGCTGCTGCCGCGAGCTTGAGTATGTGGGCCTTGCGCAAATGGCGGACGTGTGGCAGGGCGCATCCCCCGGCGGGGCCACGCGGGAGGAAATCCTTGCCCTGTACCGCTGCAAAACCGGGCGCTACACCTTCTCCCTGCCCTTCGCCGCCGGGCTTATCCTCGCGGGCCAGGATGAAGACCTCATAAACCGTTTCGTCCTGTTAGGCGAAAAAATGGGAATCCTGTTCCAGATAAAGGACGACGAGCTGGGCCTGTGGGCCGACGAAAAAGAACTGGGCAAGCCCATCGGCTCGGACATAAGCGAAAACAAAAAAACCCTGTACCGCGAAATCCTCTTCGCGCGCGCGGGCGGTGCCGAGGGGGAAAAACTGAAAACGCTCTTCGGCGCGGAAAATCTGACGCGCGGGGACATCGCCTTTGTCCGCGCCGCAATGGAAAGCCTGGGCGTGCGCGCGGAAGTGGCGAAAACCGAAAACAGCTTTTACCTGGAAACCCTCGCCATGATAGACGCCCTGCCCGCCAGCCCCTCCTCGGCCCCCTGGATAGACAAACTCCGGCAGCTTTTGGACTACAACATGAGCCGCGGAAGCTGACGCCGCAAGAACCGGGAAGCGGGCACGGCTTTACAAACGCTCCAAATAACTTACGATCTCCCGCTCGAGGAACGCGGGCGTCGAGGATGATGAAACCACCTGGGCGGCCCTCCACGGGCATTTTCCCCCGCAGGAGGATCTGATCGCGGACTCGGCCTCTTCCCTGCTGTTGACAAAAAAAACGCTCTGCCCGCCAGCGGCCAGGATCTTATAAAGCTTCGTGGCGTTAGACGAAATCCTGTCACCAATGACAAAAGTCACATCCACCTTCTTCTGCAGCCTCAAAGCCTCCCGCTCCCGCATGGCCGTAATGGAACAAATCGAATTAAAACTCTCCACAAGTATCCCGCAGGAAGCCCCCTGCCGTCCCACCCGCCTGACGGTCTCCTCGAACAGCCGGCTATCCCCCGTCGTCTGGGACACAACGAAAATCCTCCCTATGCCGGAAGACCCAAGCCCGCCGGCAAAACGCTGGATGTCCCCCTCCGTTTCAATAACATCCGAGCGCCCCGCGTAGCTCACCAGCCCCCGCACCTCAGGATGGTCCTTCTTCCCCGTAATAAGAACAAAGTAGCCCTTCCCCGCGTAATCATGAATAAGAAGCTGTATCTTCTTCACCTTGGGGCACGTCAAATCAAGCACGCGGCACTTCCCCCGCACATCCCTTTCTATCTGCCGCTGAAGCCCGTGCGTGCGAATCACCACGACGCTCCCCTCCGGTGCCTCCCCCAGACCCGAAACCGTCACAACCGAATTCCCCGCCAAATAGTCGATATAAGTCTGGTTGTGAATCAGGTAGCCCAGAATATAAATATGCGCGTCCCCATTCTCCTTGCGCGCCCTAAAAATCTTTTTCTCCGCCTGCATAACCCCCGGACAGAACCCGGAATACTTTGCCCGAATGACTTTCACGCCGCCTCCCCCCGAAAACAGTAAACAAGAAACCCTCCCCTGGTCAAGAAGGAAATCAGGAATCAGGGAAGTTAAAAAGTAATAAGTGCCAAAAGTTTGGGCGCCTCCCCCGCGCCCCCGGCGCGGGGGCCGGGCTTTCCGGGGCTGCGCTATCGCTCCGGCCCTGCGGGCGCGCTTCGCGCCCCCTCCAATCCCTGGCGCAACCCACGGGCTGCCGAAGAAAAGAAAAACCGCTGGCCACGCGCCTGAATAACCGCACGAAGATAACCACTGACCACACGGAAACCACAGACAATTTTTTTTCTGTCTTCACCTCTTTTCCCCCTTCCCCCAGTCCGCACCGTCAGCGGGGTCAGGGGTTCTCTTAACTTTTTTTATTTTTTTTCACTTTTTTGCCCTTTCTTTTGAAGCAAACCCACTTTTTTTGAAGAGATATATAGGTAGAAGCATGTGCCTTCTCTTCCGGCCCCGCGCCGGGAGAACCTTGTA
>JAISXE010000003.1 GCA_031270615.1 Spirochaetia bacterium | reverse complement strand
CCGGTTGGCGAGTCCCGGTTGTGTTGGTACGGCGCGGCTCGGTGCCCACCGTTTGGGCCGCCGTGGTAACCGCCTTGCGATCCCCACGGGTCTGGGTCGCAGGCAAAATGTCGCGGTCTGGGGCCACAAGCATGTTCTGCGGTATAGGAGGCCCTTAGCCTGAAAGCGTCTTTTGGGGACAGAGGCGCGACATTTTGCCTTATCCTGCAAGCCTAACCGCCACCTTTTATCGCGGTGGCCGCGGCCGGCGGTGATAAAGACGCGCATTTGCCCTGCAAATGCGGTGGTGGCAGTTCACGCGATTTGCCCGGGATGCATGGGCGAGCAACGATTTGCATGCCCCGGCAAACGCACGCGAAAGCGTGTCTGTGATAACAAGGTTTCCGGGCAAGAGGCCCTAAAAACCTTTGGCGTATACATAGGTTAATGGCCGAGCAAATCGTGACCAGCCCCGGCAAATCGCGTCCGCCTGTGTGTGGGCGGGAACCGCCGTTGGCGATTCCCGCGTTTGTTGGTTCTGAGCCGCGGCCTATTGACAAGGGCCGGGCCGGGGTTTTATTGTGCGGTAAACAAGGAGTTTTGCATGAAATTGATATTTCTTGGTCCGCCGGGGGCGGGCAAGGGCACGATGGCGAAGAGGCTGGCAAAGGACCGGAAGATCGCCCATATTTCCACGGGGGATCTCTTCCGGGAGGCGATTGCGAGGGAATCGGAGCTGGGGCTGGAGGTGAAGGCGATTATCGAGCGGGGCGACTTGGTGCCGGACAGTCTGACGATACAGCTTGTGGCGGAGCGCATCAAGGCGGGGGACTGCGCGGGGGGGTTCATTCTTGACGGCTTCCCCCGGACAATCGGGCAGGCTGAGGCTTTGGAGAAACTTGTGGGCGTGGACGCCGCGGTGAACTTCGGGCTTTCGGATGAGGAGCTTGTCAGGAGGCTTTCGGGGCGCAGGCTGTGCCCGGCCTGCGGCAGGACTTTTCATGTGGACTTCATGCCGCCCCAGGTTCCCGATCTGTGCGACTCCTGCGGGGCGGGGCTGATTGTCCGCAAGGACGACCAGATCGACTCGATCAGGAACAGGCTCTCGGTGTACCAGAAGCAGACGGAGCCGCTTATCGGTTTTTACTCGCGGCGGGGGCTGCTGAAAAACGTGGACGGCGCCCCCGCGCCGGAGGCGGTGTTCTCCGCGCTGAAAAAAACTTTGGCGCTTCCCTAGTGCCTTGATTCGACTAGGGGCTTGTCCCTAAATAATTATTCAAGACTGGAACCACTGACCACACCGACAAAGACGGACAAGGGCAAAAAATTTCGATTTGAAGTCCGGGGGGGGTTCCGTGCCTGTCTGTGGGGTCGGTGGTATACTTGACCATATCAGCGTTTCCCGGCGGTGCCGTCCAGTGCTTCCGAAAGAATCGCGTCAGCCTCCGCCGGGGTCAGTATCTGTTTTTCGGTAAAAAGGTTTCTGATGTCCCGCACCGAGGCGGAAGGGGCGTCCAGAAGGAATTCCCTGGCCTTTGCCTTGAGTTTCTCCTCCAGCGCCAGGGCCTTCTCCTCGGCTTTCTCGCGCGCTTCGATGTCCTCCTCCGCCGGGGCCTGGGCGGTTTCCCCGCCCTCCGGCGCGTCCTGCGTCTCCTGCGCCCCACCCTCCCCGCTTTGGGGCGCTTCCCCGCTTTGGGGCGGCGCGGGCCTGAGGGAGGTTATTTCCCCAAGGGCTGCGTCGAGGCCCCGTGTGAGGGTTTCCATTCCCCGGGTACCCTCGCTGGCCTTTGTCAGCAGCAGATAGGCGTGTTCCAAAAGCACATAGGGGTGGCCGCTGGCCCGCGAAGCCATGTTCTCCACAAGCGTGAGGGCTTCGGCGTAGAGGCCCTCGTTCCTATACAGGCCGCTGAGGAAAAGGCCGCTTTCCGCGTCATCGGGTTTTTGCTCCATGTATGTTTGCAGGTAGGTAATGGCGGTCCCCGGCGAGCCATACGCCGCCTCCAAAGGGCCGAGGCGCTTCAACACATCGGCATCGGCGGGGGCAAGGTCGCGCGCCAATTTCAGGTAGTGGTAGGCCTGCGCGGAATCCCCGTCTTCCTGGTACAGGACGCTGAGGTTGTACAGCGTCACGACGTTTCCCGGCGAAATGCCGAAAACGCGCCGGTAGGTGACAATGGCATCGCCGGTCTCGCCCGCCTTTGCCTGGGCATACGCGAGGGTTTGCAGCAGGATAAGGTTTTCCGCATCGGCGGCCAGGAGTTCCACAAGCACCTCAATGGCCTCCCCGTAATCCTCCTGGGATATATAAACCCGCGCCAGGTTGTAACTGCTCTCCGGCAGGGTATCGCTGTAGCCCAGCGCGCGCTGGTACAGCGACATGGCCCGGTCGTACTGTTTGAGTTCAAAAAAGGCGTTGCCCAGGTTAAAGTATTCCGCAGCAAGCTCCCGCCGCATCTTCCCGGTAAGGCACCCGGCAAGAAGGGCCAGGCACGCAAGCAGGAAAAAAACGCGGGGGATTCCGCAGACACGCGGGCGCGCGGTTTTCAGAATCACCTTTGCCATACACCCAGTATAGCGTTTCGCCGCAAAAGTGGAAAGCGGGCTGGAAACGGAAATTCGGAAAAATGAACCACTGGCCCTGTCCCTTATTACGGACAGCAGCTCCGCATTTCAATAATCGGTTTTATTTTCTTAGCCTCTTCAACGGCGTTCATAGAAAAGTTCACATCATTTTCGGTTATTTCATATTTATGTGGATACCGTATATCATTGGCAAATCTGTTAAGAAATTCGCACAGTATTTTTATATTTTGAAATTCGCTGTCTTTTTCACTGCACAGATTATACAAAAAAACCAAAT
>JAISXE010000342.1 GCA_031270615.1 Spirochaetia bacterium | reverse complement strand
GCGCCAAAAACCAGGCTTTCCGCTCCAAGTCCTCGCCCCCTTGAGGGGGTCTGCGGGCTTTCCGCTTCAATCCTTTGCGCCCCACGGGCTGACCTATGCCTTAACTTGTTGACAGTGCGCAGCGTCCGCAGTTTCCGTGGTGTCCGTGGTTTCAAAGAGCGGTAAATTCCCCGGCCATGTCCGCCGAAAATAGAAGTATCATGTTTCGTCCGGCACATAGTATCGCGGTCTGTATGCTTCTGGGGATTCTTTTCCCTGGTTTTGGCGAGGATTATACCCACATTGTCAGGGAAGGCGAGACTTTTTACGGTATCGCCCGCAAATACGGGACTTCCGCGGAAACCCTCATGAAGGCCAACAATATCGGGGACCCGGCCAGGCTGCGGCCCGGAACGCGGCTTCTCCTGCCGGATATGTACAAAGTCCAGAAGGGCGACACGCTGTACGCGATAGCGCGGAAGTTCGGCTGCGACGTGCCGGTGCTTCTGACGCTGAACAATCTTTCGCCGGACAGCCTTATAAAGCCGGGCGACCTGCTTTCCGTGCCTGGGGGCGGCGGGGCGGGGGCTGGCGGCCAAAGCGCCCCCCGCATCCGGGAGACGCCGCCGGCCGCGGCGGAAGCGCCGGCGGGAGAGGGCGACAGTTTCTGGCCCCATCCGGGGGCAAAAAAAACCCTGGACGGCAAGCTTGAGGGGCTTTCGTTTGAGGGCAGGGCCGGGGACGCGGTTCTGGCCGTGGCTTCGGGGAAAGTCATTTGGGTGGGGCCCTACCGGGGCTTCGGGCAGGTGGTGTTCGTCCAATCCGGGCAGGGCTATATCTACGTTTACGCGGGAAACGATGATATTTTGGTGTCCTACGGCGAGGCGATACGCAAGGGGCAAAAACTTGCCACGATGGGCGTCAATCCCTACGAGGGAAAATCAAGCCTGTATTTCATTGTCTATAAGGACGGAAAACCCGTCAAACCGGAGGCGGCGCCCCGCATTTAGAAGCAGAAACGCAGGCTGTGCGTTTAAAAAACTTTAAAAATTCTTTAAAAGAATTGCTATTGTTTTTATTTCGCTGTATATTATAATGACATTTACGGATGCGCAATTTGAAGGACCCTGGAACACAACAAAAGAAAAAAAATAACCGGCACGAGATACAGGTTGCTGGGATAAGGGAGGGTGAAACCGATCCCCTGGCCCTGTATCTGAAACAAATTTCGCAGCATCCGCTTCTTACGGTTGAGGACGAGCAGCGCATCGGCGAAAGGGTCAAGGATCTGCGCACCCAGCTTAACTCGTCGGCAAAACACAGCCGCAAAGACGAAAAAAAACTCGAGGAAAAACTCAGGCAGCAAAAAAACCTGATGATAAACTCCAACCTCCGTCTTGTCGTGTCCATAGCCAAAAAATACCAGCACCGCGGCCTGTCCCTGCTTGACCTTATCGACGAGGGCAACATCGGCCTTATCGAGGCGGTCGAACGCTTCGACTATACCAAGGGCTGCCGCTTTTCCACCTACGGCACATGGTGGATACGCCAGGCGATCATCAAGAGCCTTGCCGACAAGGGCCGCGTCATCCGTATCCCCATCCACATGCTCAACACGATCAAGAAGTGCTATTTTGTGGCGAAGCATCTGACCCAGGAGCTGGGCCGCGACCCCAACAGCGAGGAACTGTCCGAATACATGAATATCCCCCCGTACAAGGTCAAGGATATCATGAAGCTTTCCCAGGAAACCGCTTCCCTTGATTCCACTGTCGATGACGACAACATGACCAGCCTGGCCGACCTTATCAAAGACGAGGTTTCCTCCGAGCCTTTCGAGGAAGTCTTCCAGTTGACCCTGCAAAGCACCATCGAAAAGGTCCTCCTCCAGCTTTCGGAACGGGAAAAGAAAATCATACAGCTCCGTTTCGGTCTCGACGGCGAGGGCCCCTTTACCCTGGAACAGACGGGGAAGCTTTTGGGCATTACCCGCGAGCGCGTCCGCCAGATCCAGGAAAAAGCCATGGCGAAGCTGCGCACCATCACGCGGATACAGGACTACCACGAGGTGCAGTAAAACGCGGCCTGCGACAAAAATCCACCACAGACAACACGGACACCCGGACGGGAAAATTCTTTTGTAGCTATTTCAGCCGGAACTGGGAATTGAACCCAGGACCTACGCTTTACGAGAGCGTCGCTCTACCCCTGAGCTATTCCGGCGGATGGTCCCACCATACACGAAAAAGCCGGGAATGGCAAGAGGGCGGAAGGAATGGGGAGCGCCCAAAAAACGGGGGGCCGTGCCGGAAATCCTCCCCGGCGCGGCCCCTGGGTGTTTCACCTACAGTTCATAGCCAAGGCGCTTTGAAATGCCAGCGGCGGTGGCGGGAAGCTCGACGCGGACAAGTTTGAGCTTTTCCGTGTTCAGGCGGTGGGTTGGCCCGGAGGTGCTGATCGCCGCGATAACCTTTCCCGAATAATCGCGGATGGGCGCGGCGACGCAGCGGACGCCTATTTCGCATTCTTCGTTGTCTTCCCCGTAGCCCTGCCTGCGCACTTTCGACAGCTCCGCAAGAAGCGCGCTTTCCGTCGTGATGGTGTTTTTTGTAAGGCCGCTTAAGCCCTTGCCGGCAAGTTTGGAAAGCTGCCCCTCCGTGTAATCCAGAAGCAGACACTTGCCTACCCCGGTGCTGTGCAGGGGCGCTATCTTGCCGATTCGCTGCAAGGTCTGCAGGATATGGTCTGGCCCGTCAACCACATCGATATAGACAACATAGTCATCCTGGCTGATTGCCAGACAGGTTGATTCCCCGAATTTTCGCGTGAGGACATCCAGAAACGGCCTGACAACCTCGCGCATCTTGATTTGCCGGGAAATAAGGGTTCCGATCCGGCAAAATTTCATGGTTAAAAAATAGTGCAGGTTGGCCGGATCCTGGCCGGCGTAGCCGTAGTCCATGAGGGTGTTGAGGAATCTCAAGGTTGTGCTGGGAGGCTGCGAAACGGCGTTTGCGACCTCCTGTAGCCGCATGGGACCGCTATGCCCTGCCATTGTCTCGATGATTTGCAGGGCTTTTCCAATAGATAGGTTTTTCTTTACTGCTTTTGACGTCACGACTTTCTCCATTTTTTTTTATTCTGGTATCCATGAGAGAATACCGAAAAACTATGACAGTTTCTTCTCACCCCTGATAAATGTAAAAATTACATTTACTCTTTATGTCCGCGAAAAATCAAAGTTTTCGCTTTTTACCACATTGCCTTTTTTTCACTTTTTTTAAAACCTTCCCTTTGTTTGCTCGTTTCTGTCATAGTTTTGTATATATAATATGCCTATATTTTTCCAGTTTTGCCAATACTTTTTTTACTAAAAAAGAAAAATCTCCAAAAGTAAAAATACGGCGTTGGGCAGGACCCCGCTCATCTTTTTGCCACCCACAGAATTGCCAAAAACGAGATAAATGTCAATATCTGGGTGGCAAAGCCCAGGAGGGGAAAGGTGAAAAGGCCCAGGGACTGCATCAGATAGCCGGCAAGGGGGGAAAACACCATGCCGCCGAAGGAGGAGGCCGCGACAAAAATGCCCGCCACAAAACCGCTCACGATTCGCTGTTCCCCGGCAAGGGTAAAGGTCACGGGTATGATTGACGCCTGGAACAGGCCGACAAGAAGCGTCGATATCCACAGCCCTGCGGTGGAGGACGGAAAGAAGACAAGCCCGGCCAGCGAAAACACCGCCCCCGCGCTGCTGAGAAGCAGAAGCCTGCGGGAACCAAACCGCCTGACCAGATAAATCCCGGCAACCCGCCCGAAAGTCATGGCACCCCAGAAGACGGCGGTAAGGATGCCCGAAAGGCTTTCTCCGGCAAGGCCGGTACGCAGCGCGTAGCTGTATATCCAGCCGGAAAAGCCGGACTCGGTGCCGCCGGAAAACAGAATCATCGCGGCAAAAAAGAAAACCAGGAACGGGGAAGCGCGCAGGACAGGCGCTTCCCCACGCGGGGCGGCGCCGCCCCGCAAAAGCCGCAGGGTGACAAATCCCGCAAGCGCGGCCAGGGCGGCGAGTATCCGGAAAGCGGCCGCAAGGCCGGTATTGGCCTGAAGGAAAGCGGCAATCACCAGCGGGGAGATGACAGCCCCTATACAGTAGGAAAGATGCAGCCCGTTCATGTACGGCCCCACATTCATCCCGTGAAGCCGGATAATCCCCCGCTGGCCGCCCACCTCGCCAAGCCCAAGCCCCAGACCCAGAAAAAGGACAAAGGCAAAGAGCAGGCACAGGTTCGCCGCGAAGGACAGGAGAAAGAGCATCAGGGCTATGGAAAAAAGAACAAAGCCCATTATCCTGCCGCCTTTGAGCCTGTCAAGAACGCGGCCGCCGCCCAGGCTGCCGGCCATATAGCCGCAGCGGTAAAAAACAAAGAGCATTCCGACACGGGAGATCGTTTCGCCCGTAAGTTCCGCGAAGGCCGGTATGGCCGGTCCCAGCGAACCTGCGGCAAGCCCGACGATGACAAACATCCCGTACAGGACAAGTGTTTCTGTTATGTGCGCCATCAGGCGTCCTTCCAGGCTGCCATGGGGCTACAGGCCCCAGGACATGAGCACGCAAACCGAGGGGACAAGTTCGGCAAGTGAATACAGTTTTTCTTTCTCGGCGGAAACGGCCGCGATGATGAACGGCTCCCCGCCCGTGCGGATAAGGATACCCGTCGCACCCGGCTGCGTTTGCCCCCCCGGAAGCCGTATGGGATATGCAAGCCCCTCAAGCGTATAGGACAATTTTCTTGTCCCGGATATTTTTTCCCTGTCCAGGGGAAAAATCCTTTCCGTCATGACCTTCGGCGCGAGAAGCACCTTGTTTCCGACCAGGGCGGGAAAAGCCGGATGCCTCACCGTTCTGTCGGAAAAACTTACCAGGAAGGCGCTCCCTTTCCCCGGTTGCGACTTCAGCGTCAGTTTGCCGCCCAAAACGCCGGTAACGAGGCCGCGCACCGCGTCCAGGCCAACTCCCCGGCCGGAAACGGCGCTGGGGACCTTTCGCGTGGAGAATCCGGGCTTGGTAAGGATTTCCAGCACCCCATTCCGCGTTTCGGAAATGGCAGCGGCTGGGCCGGAAGCGGCGCGTATTTTGTCCGCGTCGATGCCTTCCCCGTCATCGGTGACTTTGATGGAGTAATTCCCGTTTTTGATGAGCGCCTCCAGCAGCACGTTCCCCCATTCCGGTTTCCCCGCGTTTTTACGCTTTTCCGGTTTCTCAATGCCGTGGTCGACGGCATTGCGTACCAGATGGGTCAGGATGGTATTCAGGGCGTCGCGCACCGAAGGCGGGACAAGGACATCCCTGTCCATGCGCACCTTAGTTTCAAGCATTTTCCCCAGGGAATAAGCCGTGTCGTTGGCAAGCTCCGCCGCCTTTTCCATGACGATGGCGATGGATGTGCCGCTTTGCCGCCTTAGGGCGGAGGCCAGTTCCCGAGCGAGGAATTTTCCCCGCTCGTCTTTGGTCGGGCAGGAGTTGAGGCACGCGGCAAGAAAAGCATACAGCGCCAGTTCATCCTGGTAGAGGAAAACGCTTTTTCGTTCTTCCTCCCGCGCGTAGCCTGGGCTGCCCAAAGCGGAAGGAGCCTCTTCGTCCGCCGCCGGGGCCTCTTCCCCCGCCGCCTGTCCTACATGGCCGAAGGGGATCTCCGTGACATCCAGGGCCACAAGCCCGTCCACCTCAAGCGCATCGCGCAGTTCCTCGGCTTTTTTTGCTGTTGTCGCATACAGGGAAACGGCAAAATCCCTGTCCTGTTTCAGGATGTCCAGCGGCGGCGTGATACGGATAAGGTTCGCGCACAGTTCCAGGTTATTCACCAGAAGGTACAGCCTCGGAAAAGGCATGGGCTCATCGGCGGCGATTTCCGCGTCGATGCGGAAAAAACATTCGCCGCGGTAGCGCGCCTCCTGGAGCATGGCCATTTCAAAATCGTCGGAGCTGAACTCCGTCGTCTCCCGCTGTCCCGAAGCTCCTTCGCTGCCGGGTTCCCCCAGTTCGGCGTTCAGGCTTTCCAGCGTCCGGCGGATCTCGCCGCACAGGCCCTGCACCTGGAGGGAAAACCCCTCCCCTGCGGCCAGGTTCCCTGAATCCCGCACGGCGGCGAGAATTTTCTCGACCCGTTCCGCCCCCGCCGCAATGGCGGTATACCCCAGAAAAGCGGCTTCCGATTTCAGGGAATGCACGTCGCGGAAGCAGCGGGACAGAAGCCCGGCGTCCTGATTGGATGCCCAGGCCTTTACAAAAAGCGAAAGGAATTCGCCTATCCTTTGCGCGTCATCGCGAAAAAAAAGTTTTAATTCCCTTGCTGTGGCCGCGTTCATTTTCAGCTTTTTCCTTTGCGCCCCCGCAGCGCGATCATCAGCTGCACCTCGCTCGCGGGAAGGTTCAGCGTGTTCGCGATTATGTCAGGGGAAATTCCCTTGCGGTAAAGATCGAAAATTTCGGAAGGCGTCCGGCCTTTTTCCTCCGCATCTGCCGGGGGGGAAGGCGGGGGGCTTTGGGGCTTCAGGTTTTCGCATAGCCTGTCTGCGGCCTCCTCCTTTCTTACTTCTTTTTTCATAAGGAGGATTCTCCTGTCCGCCGAGTCCAGTATCGCGCGCAGCTCTTCCACCTTGGTTGCAATCAAAGTGATGTTCCTGTCGGTTATCCTGTTCATGTCCTGAATCATCTCCCCGACAATGCGGCCCGCGCCGGTACGCAGATTGTCCAAAAGCCTTTCCGCTTCGAGGCGTCTGTCGATACGGTTTTTGAAATAGAGGTACATCCCGATAAAGGCCAGGGCATTCAAGCCCAGCAAAAGCGTAAAACTCAAAAAAGCTCCTCATCCCGTTATATCGATTTTCCTGCCAAGATAGCTTTCGTGGACGATTTCCGTTTCGGCGGCGGCTTCGCCTTCTTCCTCTTTTTTTTCGCCGCCCGGGGGGCTGCCCCCCTGCCGGTGGCGGCGGTTTTCGTCTTTTATCCGCCGCGCGTTAGCGCCCTCGGTTTCCTGTATTTCCCGAATCGAGCGGTCCTGGTCTTCGGTGCGTTTCACGCTTTCCGCGTCCAGGACGATCTGCGTGTGTATCCGTCCGTCCTTCTGGTCCGCCTGCTCCTTGCCCAATTGATTCAGCCGGGAAAACAGCACCTGCAAATCAATAGGTTGGACGGCCATCAGGTTTTCCTCGTAAGGTCTTCAGCGGATTCTTCGTACCTTATGGGTTTTACCAGATTGTTTTCCGCGATGAAGGTAATGTTTTTGAACTCGTTGCGCACCTCCAGGGGCTGGGCGTCCTTGATAAGGATGCGCACTCCGGGGAAAACCGTGCCGGAGGAGCTTATCCTGCCCCGGTAGCTGAGTTGGCCCAGGTAGGCGTTGATGTCCTCCACCTGTTTGGCAATATCCTTGAGTTTCGCCGCAAGCTCCTGTTTTTTGGCCGTCAGCTCCGTGTAATACGCCTGTTTGTCCTGGGGGAGTTTTGTTTTCTTTTTCAAAACCTCCAGGGTTCCCAGGTTCAGGTCCACCTCCTCAAGCTGCTTGTCGAGCGCCCGGGACTCCGCCACCAGTTGGTCCAGGTTTTTTTTGCTTTTGGGGTCGTAGCCGACTTCAAGGATTGTCTCGCCCCCCGCTATGGAACCCAGGGCTTTTGCGTCGATTTCCTCCGCGGCCATGCAGTGGCCGCCCACGATGCTTGCCCGCTTTCCCTTGCAGATAATCTTGCGGTTCGCCACGATGTGGGAATTGATGATTCCGTCCGAAACCACCACGAGATCCCCCGCCTCCACATCCGCGTTTTCGATGAACTTCGACCAAACCGATTTTCCCGATATGATTTTCGCCGAGGATTTTCCGGCAATCCCCTGGTGGACGTTGATGTCCCCTTCCGCGTCCAGGTTGCAGCAGCCGACCGTCCCCATGATTTCGATATTCCCCGCAGCCTTGACGGAAAAGCCGTCATCCACGTTGCCTTTCACCACAACCGTGCCCAGAAACAAAATGTTGCCAGTCTTCAGGTTCACGTCGCCCTGGACGGTTTTGATATCCTCGACATTGAGTTTGCCCGCGATGATGACAACCTGGCCGTTGATATCCGCAATGGCCGAAGACCCGTCCTCCGAAAGGTGGACGTTTTTGCCAATCTCAATGCGGACATCCGCGCCGTCCTTCGCGGGGAGCATCTTTCCCGTTACCGTGCGGCCCGACTCGCCGAGCTGGGCGGGAATCTTCCGTGCCAGGACCTGCCCCTCGACGACGTTCTGGATAAGGTTCAGTTCCTTGAAATCCACGCGCCCGTTTTTCTCCCTCAGTTGGATATGGGAATTGTCCGTGGCAAAGGAATACTGGATGCGGGCGTCCGCCCCGTTTTTGGGTTTGAGGCCCTCGGCAACGAGCCTCCCGCTGCCGTACTCCGGATTATCCGCCATGTCCCGGACGGCATCCTCGATAATGCCGTCCACGACCCTGTTTCCTTGCAGAAAACTTATCATCGTCTCAAAATCGGGGTCTGCCCCGCCTTCCCCAGGGGGGTGCATCATCAGGAAAGCCTTCATTTCGTTGTCGGTAACGTCCACCACCATGATGGGATCATTGGCGGGGTTATGGTCGTAGTCGGCGATTCTGACGAACTCCCCATCGGCGAGCTTGACGATTTTCGCCACAAGGGAAGAATCGTAGTCCCCCCGGTAGCGCAGGGCGATCTTGTCCACGGCATCCCTTTCGCCCAGTTTCCTGCCCCGGCCAAAGGGGGCGGACACTTTCAGGAAAACGCCGTCGGGGGTCCGCCGCACGAAAGCCTCCCCATCGAGGTCTTTCGGAATATCTTCCAGCTCCCCGCCATTCCCTGCCTGTGCCCCGGAGATCCCCTCCTCCGTTTTCTGCTTCCGCGATTCATAGGCCACGAGCACCCAGGGCTTTTTGCCGATTCCGAAGGTCCCCCGCGAGCCGCGCTCCACGACTTCGTATTCTATTTTGCGCAGCGCCAGCCCCAGCTCTATGGCGGCCTGCTGGAGGGCTTCTTCCTGGGTGTCGCCGGTTGCCTGGACCCTTTTGAGGGCCTTGTCCTCGGTTTCCTGGACCTTCATGAAACTCTGAATCTGGTCAAGCGTTATCATGCTACATTATACCTTTTTTTATGTTCGTCAGCTTCGATCTCAGGCGTATGATCGCTTTGGTGTGCAGCTGCGATACCCGCGATTCGGTGACTTCCAGGACTTTTCCGATTTCCTTGAGGGTGAGGTCTTCATAGTAGTACAGAACCAGAACCTTTTTTTCCTTTTCCGGCAGCTCGTTGATGGTGCGGATGATGACCTGCCGGATTTCTTCTTTTTCGACAATCGTCTCGGGATTCATGCTGCGGGGCGATTCGATGCTGTCGCCGATGGAGATCTTGTCGTTGTCCTCGCCGGTGTACCAGATATCGTTCAGCGACAAAATCGATGTCGTGGAAATCTTCAGCAGGGTCTTTCCCAGGTCCTTGACGGAGACTCCCATCGCGTTCGCAAGCTCCTCGTCACTGGCGGCCCTTCCCAGGGACGATTCAAGATGCCGCATGGTGTCCTCGACTTCCCTGCTTTTCTGGCGGACGGAGCGGGGAACCCAGTCGATGGAACGCAGCTCGTCAAAGATGGCGCCCCGGATGCGGGTTACCGCGTAGGTTTTGAATTTGACGTGCTTGTCCGGATCGAATTTGCTTATGGCGTCAAACAGGCCGAAAACCCCGAAACCCACAAGGTCGTCAAACTCCACGTTGTGGGGCATGCTTACCGCGATTTTGCCCGCCACATATTTCACCAGGGGGGCGTACTGCCTGACAAAGGCGTCACGAATCGCGGGGTCCTTGGTTTTTTTGAATTTGCGCCACAAAGCGTCTTCGGCTTTTTCTTCGATAAAACTATCCCCCACGATATTACCCCTCATCGCGCTTCAACACTGTCTGCAAAACTTTTGCAAGCAGAGCAGGATTTTGGTCTTCCGCAATGGCGGCCTTTGCGCTTGCGCGGGAAGCCGGGGCGGCAACATCCCCCCCCGCGGCCCCGGCGGCAGCGGCAAAAGACGCATCCAGTTCGTCCAGCTCGTCAAAATCCCCCACCGCTTCCGCAGGGTCCGCCGACTGCGCCCCCGCCACGCCGTCCGCCTCGGAGCGGGGGATTTCCTCGATTTCCTCTACCAGATCGTCAGCCTCGTCGGCTGCCGTCCCGTCGTCCTGAAACGCCTCCACATCGGCCCCGGCCCCTTCCGTAAAATCCCCCCCGGAGGAATGCTCGTAGGGGTTGGTCTGCGGCTGCGTGATGTCAACAACCGAACCGGACTCCCCGGCAGGCGCGAACAGATCCGGGAGCGCGCGGTGCAGGAAAAATTCCACCGCAAAACCCAGGCCGGCAAACAGGATCGCGCCAAGAAAAGCCCGCAGAATTACCGTCCCGAAACCAACGCCGCCTATGATCCCGAACAAAAAGGAAACGCCAAACGCGAGACACGCAAAAAAAACACTGATTTTCCAGTTGTTCCTCATAGCTCCTCCTTACAACTTACGGAAAATAGGGCTTTTGGTCAAGTTGCCCCCGCCGCACTACAGGGCATCGGCGTTTACCATCATTGTATAGCATTAAATTGCGCGAAGCGCAAATAGCCCGTGGGGCACAAGGGATTGCAGCGAAAATCCCGCAGACCCGCCGCAGGCGGGGCGAGGAATTGCAGCGGAAAGCCCGGTTTTTTTGCGGCTTTGCCGCAAAAAAATGTGCCAAGATGCTCACTATGACTGAAAAAAGCAAACACCGATACCCTGGCCGCACTACCATCTAGAGATCCGTTTTCGGTTCCGGGCGGCCCAGGAGCTTGCGAAGGAAACTGCCGATGCCGCTTCCGCCCCGGTATTCAACGCCTTCAAGCCGCGAAACAATATGGCGCATGCAAATGGCGGCCCTGCCCTTGGGATCCACGATGATGAAAGGCTTTTGCCGCAGGACGGCGTTCTGCACCGCGGCGTCTTCGTACACATAGCCTAGATAGTCCACTTTCAAATTCAGAAACTGGTTCGCTATCATAATCATCCTGTCGGCCACTTTCCTACCCTCCACAACCGACTTGACGCGGTTGACGATGAGCTTCAGCCCCAGGTTCTGTTTTTCCATTTCGGTGGCGATGATTTTTATGATGCCGTAGGCGTCGGTAATCGCCGTCGGTTCCGGGGTGGTGACGATGAGGGCTTCGTCCGCGGCCTCCACAAAAGACAGGACGTTGTTGGAAACCCCCGCGCTGGTATCGATGATGAGGATGTCCGCGTTGGAAAGCTCCGAAAGCTCGCCCACGAAGTTTTTGCGTTCCTCTTCCGTAAGGTTCGCTATCTTCGCGAAACCGGAGGCACCGGCGACAATCCGTATGCCGTAATCCGTGTCCATGATGATGTCGCCCATGGCTTTCTGTTTGCGGATAAGGTGGTACAGGTTGTATTTGGGAATAATGCCCAGCACGACATTGACATTGGCCAAACCCAAGTCCGCATCCATCAGGATGACCTTCTTTCCCAACTGGGCATAGGCAATGGCAAGATTCGTGGAGATGTTCGTTTTGCCCACGCCCCCCTTGCCGCTGGTAATCGTGATTATGCGGGTCTTGCTTTCCGCCGCCTCGGGAACGGCGATTTTGTTTTTCATGATTTCCCGCAAAGTTTCCGCCTGGTCCGCCATTATTCCTCCTCAAATTCCTTTTTTTCGCCGAATTTTTCTTCGATATGCTCCCCGTGAAGCCGGAAGCCCGTAAGACGCTGGAGAAACTGCTTTACCGTCGCCGCCTTGATGTTCTCCGGAACCCGCTGCCCGTCGGTGATGAACGACAGGGCTTTTCCTTTTTCCGCCGCGGCGCTGATGAGGCTTCCGACGCGGGGCGTCTCGTCCAGTTTGGTTATAACCAGCGATTCATAGCCGAAAGGCTCGAACTGCTGCATGATCTCAACCAGGTCCAGGGACTTGGTCGTCGCGCTGAGCGCAAGATGCACGCTGGCTTTTTTGAAGGCGACATCGAGAAGCTCCCGCATTTCCCCCAGGGTGACAAAATCCCGGGGGCTTTTGCCGATGGTGTCCACAAATATCATATCCACGTCATGGTATATCGCCAGTTTTTTTTTGAATTCCTCGCGCGTTGTTATTATATCGACGGGGATGTGCATGCATTTGCCGTATGTTTCGATCTGCTCCTTGGCGCCGATGCGGAAATCGTCGATTGTCAGGATGCGCACATCAAGGGGATCCGCGGCGATGATTCCGTACTTGGCCGCGAGTTTCGCTATGGTCGTCGTCTTTCCCACTCCCGTGGGCCCCACCAGGATATAGACCTGCGATTTTCCGATTTCCCGCGTATCGTAGATGGAAATCGACTCGCCGATCCAGTCCACAACCCGGTCCTGGAGGGCGTCAAAGTTTTCCAGTTCCTCCAGGGAGGATTCCTTTTTTATCCTGTCCGCGATTTTCTCCGCATAGGCGGGGGAAAAATCGTTTTCGTACAAAAGGCCGCGTATCTTCCTGATGGAGGGGTGGGCGTCCTTCCGCGCGGAGGCGGCGGTTCCCGAGTCGAATGTTTCCCGCAGGGACTGTATTGCCCGCAGCACTTCCTTCATGTTTTCGTCCTGCTTCGGCGGGGCCCGGGACAGGATTTCCCTTTTCACTTCCTCCAGATCGCGTTCCACGCCCGCCGGGGCGGCGGCGGGGAGCGGTTTTGTTGCCGGGTCGGGGAAAAAACCCGTGACCTCCACCGCCGGGCGGGTAAAAAACCCCAACACGCCTCCCACGCGCACGGGCTTTTGTTGATGAACCCGCACCAGTTCCCCGTAGCGGGACCGGGCCTGCACGCAGGCATCTTCGTATGTCGCGGCCTGCAGCGTGAACATCTGATA
This sequence comes from Spirochaetia bacterium, assembly GCA_031270615.1. Classification (GTDB taxonomy): domain Bacteria; phylum Spirochaetota; class Spirochaetia; order DTKZ01; family DTKZ01; genus JAISAF01. Next base: position 8,533 of record JAISXE010000342.1, on the reverse strand, counting down.
TGCCATCCTGGGTTTCCTCCTATCCTTCCAGTTTTATTTCGCCAAGCAGTTCTATTTTTATATCCGAAACAATCTCCAGCGAGGAAAGCACCACCAGGTTCGGGAAATCCCGCCCCGCAGAAATTTTGACCAGAGGCCGCGCGGCCTCGGAGCATAAAATGATAAACGCGGCGTGCCCCGTGTCCAAGGCGTGTTTGTTCGCGCCGCGCAGGGCCGAGATCCACCGTCCCCGCGTTTCGGGTTTCAGCGCGGCCCGCGAGGCGATGATGGCCTGTTCCAGTTTGGGCATAAGCGTGAACACGGACAGGACCTTCGCCTCGTCCACATACTGGAAGCAGATCTGCCGCGCCAGGGCCTGCCGCGTTTTTTCCGTGATGAAGCCCACGCTGGCATCCTGGATTTTGGCGTAATCCGCGATGGTTTCCAGTATCTCCACGATATTGCGGATGGAAACCCCTTCCGAGAGGAGGTTTTGCAGTATCCGCTGGATTCCCCCAAGGCCCTGGGGGAGTTTCAGCGCCTCCTCCACGACCGCGGGATAGTCTTTCCTGAGGGTGTCCAGTATGGCCTGGAGTTCCTGCCGCCCCAGGATTTCCGCGGCGTGCTTCTTGATGACCTCCGTCAGGTGGGTGGCGATGATCGAGGAAGGATCCACCACCGTGTATCCGGCCCGTTCCGCTTTTTCGCGCATGTCCTGGGTGATCCACAGCGCGGGCGTGCCGTAAATGGGGTCCCTGCTTTTTTCGCCCACGACCCCTTCCTTGACGCCGTCGGGGGGGATTATCGCGAGGTACATCCCCATGCGCAGGGAGCTGCGCGCCACTTCCACGCCCTTGATTTTGAAGCAGTATTCCGAGGAATCAAGGCGCATATTGTCGATGATGCGTATTTTTGGCACGACAAGCCCGGTATCCAGGGCGGTTTCCTTCCTGATGCGGGTGACGCGGTTCAAAAGCTCCGCGCCCTGCTCATTGTCCACCAGGGGGACAAGGGCATAGCCAAGCTCCAGCGACAGGGGATCGAGCGGCGGCGGCGCGACGAGGGAACTCTCGGCGGCCTGCCCGGAGGTTTTTTCCCTGGTCTTTGCCGGTTCGGCGCCCTGGGCGCGGGCCGGTTTGCGCGAAAGCGCAAGCGCGGACATAAAGGCAAGGGCGGACAGGGGGACAAGCACATAGGCGGGGAAGCCCGGCAGGAAGGCCATGACAAGCAGGAAAAAACCGGCGATCCAGAAAATGATATGCTGCCGGGTGAATTCCTTTACCACGTCGTTTCCGAAGGAGCCTTCCGAAACGGCCCGCGTCACGATAAGGCCCGTTGCCGTGGAAACCAAAAGCGCGGGGAACTGGGAAACAAGGCCGTCACCGATGGTGAAGGAGATATAGTTTTGTATCGCGCCGTTCCAGTCCTCCCCGTGGAGGCCCACCCCCACGATGAGGCCGCCGATGATGTTGACGGCGGTGATAAGGAGGCCCACCTTGACGTTGCCGGACACGAATTTCGAGGCTCCGTCCATGGACCCGTAAAACTCAGACTCCCGCTGCAAATCCCGCTTCCTGCGGGTCGCCTCGGCCTCCGAAATGGCCCCGTTTGAGTATTCCGAGTCTATGGTCATCTGCTTTCCCGGCAGGGAGTCCAGGTGAAAACGCGCGGCGACTTCCGAGACGCGGGTCGCGCCCTTGGTGATGACGATGAACTGCACGGCGACGATGATGAGGAAGATGATAAAACCGATGACAAGGCCGTCGTTCCCGGATGTTCCCACGACGAAGCTGGCAAAGGCTTTGATGATTTTCCCGTCGAACTTTTCCCCCTGCGCGAGGATAAGCCGCGTGGAAGACACGTTGAGGCCCAGGCCGAACACCGTCATGACAAGCAGGATGGAGGGGAATATCGAAAAATCCAAGGCCCGCGAGGTGTACAGGGTTATGAGGATGATGAGCAGGCTTAAAGTCAGGTTAAAAGCCATAAGCACGTCAAGCAGAACCGTGGGCAGGGGGATGATGAGCATGGCCACGACGACGATGACGCCCGCGGCCACCCAAATGCTGTTGCCCTGCCCCTGGACGGGCTTGGGGAAAATTTTTCCCAGGGCGGCCTTGGGCAAAATTTTTCCCAGGGCGGCAAATCCGCCGGGTTTTACTGTGCTTACATCAGCCATATATCATTCTCCTTTCTATCCCGCCGCCTGCCTGATCCGGCTTTGTTTCTTTTTGTCCAATTCGAATACCTGCCGGTACAGGGCAACAACGGCGTTGCAATATTTGTGATCCTTGTCTATGATTTCCCCGATTTCAACCTCGGCATAGAGCTGCCGCGCCAAGGGTTTGTTTTCAATGACGGGAACGTCGTTCTCCCGCGCTATGCGCCTGATATGCAGGGCAATCTCATCCTGCCCCTTCGCGGTTACCATGGGGTAATCCTGCGTTATTTTGTTGTACTCAAGGGCAACCGCGAAATGGGTCGGGTTTGTGACCACCACGTCCGCCTGCGGCACCGCGCGGGGAATGTTCTGCCGCAGGAGTTCCCGCATCCTCTGGCGCAGGCGCTGGCGCACCAGGGGGTCCCCGTCGAGATCTTTGCGTTCCAGGATGACTTCCTGCCGCGTCATCTTGAGGGACTCGATGTGCAGGTGTTTCTGGAAGAGAAAATCAAAAAACGACAGCACAAGCAGAAACAAGGCGGATTCCAGTATGATGCGGAAGGCAATGCCGGCGATGCCCTCTGCGGCCTGCAAAAAGGGCGCGTGGACCATGCCGACGATGCGGCCGAACTCCGAGCGTATGTTCAGGTAGGCGATAAGGCAGACGGCCAGAACCTTGAAGACGGACTTTGCCAGGTTGAACAGGGCTTCCGTGGAAAAGGCGACCCGTTCCACAAAACGGCTGATGTTGGGGATGATTTTGTTCAAATCCGGGGTTATGGGTTTCACGGTAAAAAGGAAACCGAACTGGATCACGTTGGCGAAAATCGCGGCGACAAAGCAGGCGGCAAAAACCGGAAGGGTGAGCCGCGCGAAGAATTGCAGGAAGGCCACAAAAAGCCCGCCTTCGAGGAGGTTCTCCGCGCTGCCGGAGCGTTGCAGGAAAAAGACCATCATCGCCCGGAAGGTGCGCACATAATAGGGAGCAAAAAAGGCGAGGACGATGATGGCGGCAAGAAGCACTATCGCGGAGGGCACTTCCTGCGATTTCGCCACGCGGCCTTCTTCCTCGCGGGCTTTGCGGAGTTTGTGCTCGCTCGGGTCCTCGGTGCGGCCCTCGTCCTCCGCGGCGAACCATTGCAGGTGCATCCCCGCGAGCGCGGGGCTTTGCCGCAGGAGCATGGCGCGGTAATACAGGGGCAGCCGGCACGCATTCATGGGCGGGCCTCCCATATCGTGGAGAGCATGCGCAGAAGCCCGTCGAAACCGTAGTCGATGACGGCGGAGAAGATTTCCGCCAGTATGGGCAGCATGAGGAACAGGACGATGAAGGCCGTGCCGATGGACAGGGGAAAGCCGAGGGTAAGGAGGTTCATCTGCGGGGCGGCTTTGGCGAGCAGCCCGGTTGTGACGGAGAGGAGGAACAGGATGCCGAGTATGGGAAAGGAGATGACGAGGCTCTGCTCGAAAAGGCGCGTCATGCCCTGGAGGGCCATGCGGACGATGTCGTTACGGTGGAGGACGAGGTCCAGGGCGCGCATTGCTTCGAAGGAGCGATAAACGCCGACAAAGAAGATTTTCTGAAAGCCGCCCACCAGAAGGAAGACCATCATGGCGATGAGGTTGAGGAACTGGCCGACGATGGGGATTTCGATCTGCGCGAGGGGGTCGAAGACTTCCGAGGCCCCGAAGCCCATTTGCAGGGAATAGAACTGTCCGGCAAGCTGGAACACGGAGTACACGAGGACAAGGAAGAAGCCCACAAGGACGCCGATAAGGGCCTCGCCGGCCGCGAGAAGGGCGTAGTCAAGGCCCAGATCGGGGACGGGATAGCCGGCGGCCAGGACCCAGGGGAAGACGAGAAAAGAGGAGAGAAAGGCCAGGCCGACCTTCGCTATCTGCGGGACCGAATCCGAAGACAGAAGCGGGGCGGTTTCCACCAGCGCCATGATGCGCGCGAAAATGAGGAAAAAAACCTGCGCGTTAGCCGCCATCCCGGCAATCATTCCAGTTCCTTCCATTTTTTTTCAGTTCCTTTCATTTCCTTACCAAGCCGGGGCCCTACTTTACCAGATTGGGTATCTGCTGAAAAAGCTGGACCGTGAACTGCACCAGGCGCGAAAAAATCCAGGGCCCGAAAAAGACCAGGGCCAGGAATATCGCCACGATCTTTGGCACAAAGGTCAGGGTCTGCTCCTGTATCTGGGTCGTGGCCTGCAATATCGAGATGATAAGGCCCACCACGAGGCTGATAAGAAGCACCGGGGCGGAAAGAATGAGAATCTCAAAAAGACCGCTCCGCAAAAGATATACTGCCGAACCGAGTGTCATATACATCCTCCTCAAATCGTGCGCGCGCATGCGCGCCTGCGGCGCTTTGTGCGCCGCCTAACGGAAACTCGCTATAACCTGCTGCGTGATAAGGCCCCAGCCGTCAACAAGCACGAACAGGATGAGCTTGAAGGGCATGGATATCATGACCGGGGGAAGCATGATCATCCCCATGGACATGAGGGCGGAGGCCACCACCATATCGATAATAATAAAGGGTATGAAAAGCAGTATGCCTATCTGGAAGGCTACCGTCATTTCGTGCAACACAAAAGCCGGGATAAGAACCCGCGTGGGCACGTCGGCGAGGGTCGCGGGGGCCGGCAGGTCCGACAGGCGCATGAAAAGCCGGATGTTGTCGGGCTTGCCCTGCATCTGGCGGTACATGAAAAGCCGCAGGGGGTTTTCGGTGTTCCGGTAGGCTTCCTCGATGCCGATTTGCCCCTGCGAGAAGGGGGCGTAGGCAGTGGTGTAAATCCGGTCAATCGTGGGCCACATGATGAACAGCGAGAGGAAAAGGGCCAGGCCCATGATTATCTGGTTGGGCGGCATCTGCTGGAGCGACAGGGCGCGTTTGACAAAATCCAAGACAATGGCCACGCGCAAAAAAGAGGTCATGATGATAATGATGGCGGGCGCCAGGCTGAGTACCGCCAGCAATAAAAGAAGTTGCAGGGAAAAGGCGACTTCCTGGTTGGACTGCGGCTGGCGCACGCTCAGGTCCACGAAAGGTATCGCAAGGGGCGCCTCGCCGGTATCCTGGGCAAAAGCCGGAACGGGACTTAGAGAAATAATGGTGATAGCGCCTATAAGCGCGAAAACTGTCTTGTTCATCTCCCCTCCCAGTAAAGATGAATAATCGGCCTAAAAAAGTTTTTTCAGCCGGTTCTTCTGGCTTTCCATGAATTCCAGGGAACCTTCGTTTCCGTCGGTTTCGGAAGCGGATTCCCCTCCGGCCGGGGGCGAAGCCTTCCTGCCCCTGCCGAAAAAACCCCTCAGCGCGTCCGGGAAATTCCCGGCGCGGGGTCTGGTCTGCGAAACGGCAAGCCGTATGCCGTCAAGGGTTTCCTTGTCGGAAAGCTCCGAGACAAGGCTGACCCCGTTTTCCGCCGAACCCACAAGCAGCACCTCGTTTCCCACTTCCACCAGGTGGAGGTGGCGGTTTCCCGCGAGGGGCCGGGTTTCAAGGACGCGGATGAAGCGGATCCCGTCGTCGCGCGGGCTGCCCGCTTTTTTGATAAAATGCAGGACCCCGTAAATAAGCCCCACCACAATGGCCAGGACAAGGACCATGCGCAGGAAATCCCACACGCCGAAGGCGGCAAGCGGGGCAGGCACCGCAGCGGGACTTTCCTCCGCGCTATCCCCGCCCAAAACAAGAGTGGATTCGTCTGTCGTCTGGCCGGGCGCGGAAACGGCCCCGCCGCCTTCCTGCGCCCTCAGGTCTGCGCCCGCCATGCACACAAAAAGCAGGGCAAGCAAAATCCCTATGTGTTTCAGGTTCCCTCCCTTTGACCCGAAAACAAGTCCTTCAAAACCCTTAGGTCAAATCGGACATCCTTTCCATTGGCGAAACGATTTCCGTCACGCGGACGCCGAAGTTTTCGTCAATAACCACAACCTCGCCCTTGGCGATCAGTTTGTGGTTGACCAGAATATCAACCGGCTCGCCGGCCAGTTTGTCCAGCTCGATAATGGTGCCTTCCCCCATTCCGAGGATTTCCTTGATAAGTTTTTTTGTCCTGCCCAGTTCGACGGTCATTTCCATGTACACGTCCATCAGCAGGGTGATGTTTCCGTGCATCTCCATGGGGACGGACCCCGTGTTCAGGTTGGGAAACTGGATGGGCTGCACGTTGGGTGCCGCCCCGCCGTATGCCATGCCGGGGTTCTGCATGTAGCCCTGGGGCGGCATCTGCATGCCGGGCATCTGCATACCAGGCATCTGCATACCGGGCATCTGCATCTGCATACCAGGCATCTGCATTCCCGGCATCTGCATACCGGGCTGCATGCCCGGCATGCCGGAGGGCTGGGGTCCGGCAGCCGCCGGCCGGGCGGGAGCGCCGCCGCTTTTTTTCGCCGCGATTTCCTTTGCCTGCGAAAGGCTGTAAATTTCCGTCAGAACGCCGGGGGCTTCGCCCTCGATTGCCACGGGATAGCTGACCGTCACGAAATCGTCATCGGGCAGGGTTATATCGTTTTTGCCGACAAGGCGGGCCTCCGCCGGGTCGGCCATGACGGTGGTTTTGAGCGTGTCCCCGAGGCCCGTCAAAACGGGGCCGGAAACCTGGGAAACGGCTTCCTGCAAGGCCGAAAGCGCCGCCTCGCCCAGTTCCACCCCCGCCTGGCCCATCATCAGGCCCGATATTGACAGCGCGAGGCTGGAGGGCAGGATATAGGAATGGCCGCCCAAAAGGCCATCGGAGAAATTCTGGTTTACCTGCACCACCTCCCCGCCGAGGGACGCGGCAAACGCGTCCTTCGCCGTGACGGCCACCTGGGGAGCGCCGATTTGGGCGGTTTTCGTCACAAGCAGGGACAGGTTTGAAGCCTGGCTGGGCACCGTTCCCTGGAGCACGGACAGAAAAGCCGCCTTCTCCGCGTCCGACAGGGAATCCCCCGCCTCTTCCGCGACGGGAATGTCGCCCCCGGTAAAATCCCCTCCCGATGAGCCCTGAAGCAGAGCGTCTATTTCATCCTGCGTGAGTGATCCATCGCTCATGTTACTCATCTCCTTCCGAGGCTAATTCTTCAAACTCTTCTTCTTCGATGTCTTCCAGTTTCTTGATAATCTGGACTGCCAGTTTTTTGCCCACCACGCCGGGCCGACAAAGAAACTTGGGACGGCTTCCCACATTCAGGGTCATGGGATCCCCGCAGCGGACATTCGGAAGACGCACGACATCCCCCACCGACAGGGACAGGACCTCGCGGACGGTGAGATTCATGCTGCCGATTTCCGCGAACACGCTGACGTCCACCGCCGCAAGCCGCTCGCGCAGTATGTTCAGGTTTTCCGTCGTCGCGCCCCGCCGCACCGAAGAGTACCAGTATTGGGCGCTGAGTTTGGAAATGATGGGTTCAATCGTCAGGTAGGGAATGCAGAGGTTCATCATGCCTTCCACGTCGCCGACTTTCGTTTCCAGCGTGACAAGGACAACCATTTCGTTTGGCGGAACGATCTGGGCAAACTGCGGGTTGGTTTCGATCTGTCCAAGCCTCGGGCGCAGGTCAATAACCTGGCTCCAGGCCTCGCGCATGTTCCCCAGGATCCTTACCACGATGCCTTCCATGACGGAGGACTCGATATCGGTAAGCTCCCGCTGCACCTTGACGCTTTCGCCCTTGCCGCCGAAGAGCCGGTCGATAATCGAGAAGGTAATCGCGGGGTCAACTTCAAGAACCGAGGAACCCTTTAAGGGGTCCATATTGACAACGGCCAGGGTCGTGGGGTTGGGTATGGAGCGGATAAACTCCTCGTAGGTAAGCTGGTCCACCGACGCGACGTGTACCTGCACCAGGCTGCGAAGCTGCGCGGACAGGGAAGTCGTGGTGAGGCGCGCGAAGGTTTCGTGCATGATCGAAACGGTGCGGATCTGTTCTTTTGAGAATTTGTCCGGCCGTTTGAAGTCGTAGATCTTTATCTTCCGCTGGTCGGTTGCCTGATGGACTTCTTCCGTTGGATCAACATCGCCTGAGGATATAGCAGTTAAAAGCTGGTCTATTTCATCCTGCGACAGGACTTCGGTCATGCTGTTTTAAGTACCCCCCCACTTACTATCTCTGCGCATTATATTATATACGCGCTTTCACAAATAATCAATAGACTTGTTCGAAAAACCAGCAATTCCGATTTCAAAACGAAAATCACAAGAAATGCGGTTTTTACGAGAGCCTGTTCCAACACCCATTTATAATTCCACCCCGATTCGGAATTTTGGCGCCTTTTTGGCGCTCCCGCGCCAAAAACCCGGGTTGCATGGGCGAGCAGTATTTTTGTATCCGCGTAGCGGATACAAAAATACGACCAGCCGGGCTTTCCGCTGCAATTCCTCAGCC
>JAISXE010000178.1 GCA_031270615.1 Spirochaetia bacterium | reverse complement strand
AGCGGAAATCCCGCAGGGCGTGCGAAGGCTGGTCGCAATTTTGCGAAGCAAAATTGCTGCTCGCCCATGCAACCTGGCACGCACGAGGAATTGGAGCGGAAAGCCCGGTTTTTTGCGGCCTTGCCGCAAAAAACGCGCCCATCTGAATCTTATCGCCTCACCCCTATTCCTCATTCTTTCCTTTGACATCCCCACGGTTTCCTACTACTATGATAGTAATTATCGTTTTTTGGGGGTACCATGAAATTCGGGACTTTGTTGATTCACAACGGGCATGAGGCGGACCCGGCGACTGGGGCTTTGGGGACGCCTGTCATTCAGACTTCGACTTTCGCGCAGCGGGACATCCAGGGGGGGCAGGAATTCGATTATGCCCGCTCGGGGAATCCGACTCGCAAGGCTTTGGAGGAGACTATCGCGCGGCTTGAGGGCGGGGCGAGGGGCTACGCGTTTGGAAGCGGTATGGGGGCGGTGTCTTCGGTTTTGGGGATTTTTTCGGCGGGCGACCATGTGATAGCCGCGGAGGATGTGTACGGGGGGAGCTGGCGCATCCTGAATACGTTTTACCGGCGCTGGGGCCTTGAGGTGACGGCTGTGGATTCGACGGATATTCGGAACATCGGGAAGGCGCTGAGGCCGGGCACGAAGGCGCTTTTTCTTGAAAGTCCTTCCAACCCCCTTTTGAAAATCACCGACCTGAGGGCGTGTCTGGGTTTTGCCAGGGAGAAGGGGCTTGTTTCGATTGTGGACAATACCTTTATGACGCCGTATTTGCAGAGGCCCCTTGATTTGGGCGCGGATATTGTGGTTCATTCCGCCACGAAATTCCTGGGTGGCCACAGCGATGTTGTGCTGGGGCTGGCGGTGGCGCGGGACGAGGAGCTTGGGAGGCGGGTCTATGCCGTGCAGAACAGTTTCGGGGCCATTCCGGGGCCTTGGGATGTCTGGCTTGTCATGCGGGGGATGAAGACCCTCAAGGCGCGGCTGGACAGCCAGGCGGCTGGCGCGCAGAGGCTGGCGCGGTGGCTGGAGGGGCACGCGGCTGTGGCGGCGGTATATTATCCGGGGCTTGAGGGCCACCCGGGGAAGGCCATCCACGAGGGGCAAAGCTCCGGCGCGGGGGCGGTGCTTTCCTTCAAGACACGGAACGCGGGGCAGGCGCTGCGCTTCCTGAAGGAGGTGCGCTACGCCGCCCCCGCGGTAAGCCTCGGCGGGGTCGAAACCATCGCCTCCTACCCCGTGACCATGAGCCACGCGGCCATGCCCCAGGCGGAACGCGAGAGGCTGGGCATAACGGACACGCTTATCCGCATCTCCGTGGGGCTTGAGGATATCGAGGACCTTATCGCCGACTTCGGCAGGGCTTTGGGCTGAGGTAAGAGAACCACCGGCCAGGACCACGAAAAATAAGAGGACCACTGACCGCGCGGACTTTACGGACTATACGGACTTTTATCTTGAAATTTCTCTTTTTGTCCGCGTCCTGTCTGCGGGGTCAGCGGTTTCTCTTCCTTCAGCTTACGGCCTGCGGCTTGCGGCTTGCGTATAACACGGGGTCAGTAAAGCAGCTCGCCTTCCACGGGCTTTTTTTCAGCGGCCGGTTTTTTGGCTGCTTTGGTTTCGGCTTCCGCCTCTTTCGGCGCGGCCTCCTTTGGGGTTGCTTCCTTTTGGGCCGTTTCCTTTTGGGCCGCTTTTGCCGCCGGTTTCCTGTCTTTGTCCTTTTCCTTTTGGGCTTTTTCGGGGAACATGAGTTCCCGGAGTTTCACCTCGATTTCCGCCTGGATGTCGGTGTTTTTTTCCAGGAATTCCTTGGCGTTGTCCCTGCCCTGCCCTATCTTTTCCTCGCCGTAGGAGAACCAGCTCCCGCTTTTTTCGATGATGTTGTACTTGATGGCCGCGTCCAGCAGGCTCGCCAGGGCCGAGATGCCCTTGCCGAAGATGATTTCCAGCTCGATCTTCCTGAAGGGGGGGGCCACTTTGTTCTTGACAACCTTTACCCGCACCTTGTTCCCGATGGCGTCGTCCTCGCTGCCCCTGGTCATGGTCTCTGTTTTGCGGACCTCCAGCCGCACGGACGAATAAAACTTCAGGGCGTTGCCGCCGGTGGTGGTTTCGGGGTTCCCGTACATGACGCCGATTTTCATGCGTATCTGGTTGATGAAGATAAGGCAGCAGCCGGATTTCGAAATCGTCGCGGTGAGCTTGCGTAGGGCCTGGCTCATAAGGCGGGCCTGGAGGCCCATGTGGGAGTCGCCCATGTCGCCCTCGATTTCCGCCTGCGGCGTGAGGGCCGCAACGGAGTCCACCACGATGATATCCACGCCGCCGGAGCGCACAAGCGTTTCCGTGATTTCCAGCGCCTGTTCCCCCGAATCGGGCTGGGACACATACAGGCTGTCGGTGTTGACCCCCAGGTTTTTCGCGTACACGGGGTCGAGCGCGTGCTCCGCGTCGATGAAGGCGGCGATGCCATCCCGTTTCTGGGACTCCGCGATGGCGTGCAGGGCCAGGGTCGTTTTCCCCGAAGACTCCGGCCCGTAGATTTCGATAATGCGCCCCTTGGGATAGCCGCCTATGCCAAGAGCCTCGTCAAGCAGGACGGAACCTGTGGGAATCGTGTCAATCTCCAGGATGTTTGCCCCGTCGCCCAGGCGCTGAATCGATCCCTTCCCGAACTGCTTTTCGATTTGCAGCCTTGCCGCTTCCAGAGCCTTGAGTTTGTCCTCTGGATTCGTGACAGCCTGCACAGTAGTAACTTCTTTTTTTGCCATTGGTTTATTTTTCCTCCTACCCTTATAACTACACAAAAATTCGCGTTTTGCTTGAACGAGGGCGGCTAAATTTAGAACTTTTTTTGAGAATCGACAAGTATCGTGACCGGGCCCCTGTTTACATAGCTGACTTCCATGTCGGCCTGGAATTTTCCCGCCTCGGGCGGGAAACCCAGGGCCCGAAGCCTGGCGAGAAAGGCCTCGTACAGTTTCTCCGCCACCCCCGGGGGGGCGGCCTCGTCGTAGGAGGGGCGCCTCCCCCTGCGCACGTCGCCGTACAGGGTGAACTGCGAAACAACGATGATCCCCTCCCCCGCCTCAGGCAGCGACAGGTTCATTTTGTTGTTTCCATCGGGAAAAATTCTCAGGTTGACTACTTTTGTGGACAAATACTCGATATCCAGGCCCGTGTCCTTCGCGGAAATGCCCACATACACAAGAAGGCCCCTGTCCAGGCTGCCCACGCACAGGCCGTCCGCCCTGACCCGGCAGTCGCGCACCAGTTGGACAACGGCCCGCATCACAGTCCCAATTCGTGCAGGGAGAGGACCTGCAGCAGTATGCCGGGCCGCCCCGAAGGAATCGCCACCCTGCCGATGATTTCGTAGGCAAAACTCTGTTCGAGCTTGGCCGCGAACTCCATCCAGGACGGCACGATGCCCTGCAGCACTTTCTGCTCGTCGTAGCCCACAAGGAAATCAAAGTCTATCCGCTTGCCGGAAATATTCACGTTTGAAATCCTCCCCTTCCAGCGGACGAAACACCCGTCATACAGCAGGGGGTCTTTCATGACATCCTGGTAGGCAAACGAAGCGGGAAAATCGGCAAAAGTCGGCGTGCGGACAAAGGGGGCAAGGCTTCGCGCCTTGTTTTTTATGTTTTGGCCCGCGTTTGACAGAAGCAGCCGGTTTATCTCCCTGCGGGCAAGGTTGTCCTCGTAGGCCTCGAACAGGTCCTTGATCTTATCGAAAATGACCCGCACCTCCCGCTCCGTCAGCATGTTTGCCGCCCGGTTTTCCGGATCAAGAACAACATCGGCGCTTTCGATTTTAACCGCGGCGATTTCGGGCCGCTGCGGCTGCGGTTTTTCCAATAGGCGCTGCCGCGCCGCAAACCCCGCAGGAACAAGCACCAGCAGGACCGCCAGGGCCGCGATAAGCCATTTCGCCCAGCCGGGCAGGTAAAACCCCGGGGACGGGATCAAGGCAAGGTCCTTTCGGTCCTGGAACAGCGCCTCAATACCGTCGTCGCCGTCTTCCGTGCCGGCGATCTTCCGCACCGTTTCCAGCCCCAGCCGGGCGTAGCGGTTTTTCGGGTCCTCTTCCAGGATCTCAAGCCAGATGCGCAGGCTCTCCCGTGTCTCGTTGCGCCGCAGGTGGACAACGGCCAAGCCAAGCCGGGCGTTCGTGTGCCCGCAGTCAAGGTCTGTGCAACGCCTGAAATAGGTAATGGCGGTACCGTAGTCCCCCGTGTACAGGCAGGACATACCCAGGAAATAGAAATACCTCGCGTTTTCCCGGTAGGCGGGAATCTGCGGCTCCAGCACGCGAATCACCTGCGCGAATTTTCTCGCCCGGTAAAGCCGCGCCGCCCGCGCGAGGGCCGTCCTTTTTCTCCCCGCCGGAATGCTCTTCATGGAAACTCTGCCGACACGCTAATTTTTCCCCTCGTACCTGGAAATAAGCTGATCAAGGTAATCTTCCTTCAGCTTCAAGGCCTGTTCGCGGGCGGAAAGAATCTGCATGCGCGCCTCAAATTCGGGATCCGTAAGCGTGGCGGAAGTAGTGACAAACGTCGTCGCTTTTTGGGCCTCAAGCTCGGCCCGCAGCACCCTGTTCTCCTCGGACAGATTCAGCACCTGGCCATGCAAATCGTCCGTATTCAGCGCCGCGATCTGCCTCTGGTAGGATGATACCGTTTCCGTGTAGACCTTTTCAAGATCCGCCCTGGCCTCGACGGACTTCAGGTATTCCTCGTGGCTCCATTTCAGAAGCTTCAGCAGCTCCTCCTCCCGGTATTTCAAACCGATAAGGGCGCCCCGGTAGCGCGCCGCCTCCACCCGGGCGCTTGTGGGGTACTGGGCAACGACCGTGCCGTACATCTTCTCCGCGGAGGCCAGGTTCCCCAGCGCGAAAAGGGATTCGCCCATCCAGAAATAAGCGTTTGCCACATACCCGGAATCAGGATAGCGGCTGATGAAAGCCTGGAACGCGGAAATCGCCGAATCGTATTCTTTCTGGCCGTAGAGGATCCTCCCCCGCTCGTAAAAAGCCTCAGGGTAATATGGGCTTTTGGAAAAATTCGTCACAAAATGCTCCAGGTAATTCGCCGCCTCCCCGTAGCTCCCAAGCGCGCTCAGGGATTTTGCCAGCCAGAAATACGCGTTCCCCCTTTCCGTCGAAACCTGGTCCTCCGTCAAAGCGCGGAAAGCGCCCGCCGCGTTTCTGAAATCGGATTTCTTGTACAGCTCAATCCCCCGGTGCAGTTTTGACCGCGGGGACTCCTGCGCGAAAACGCCCCCCGGCAAAACAGCAGCGATAAAACAAAATACGCATATCTTCAGTGCTTTAGTCATATTGGCTCTCCCTGTATTGATTTTCGACCGCTCCGGGGACTTGCTAAACAGGAATAATAAGGAACAGCGGGTTTAACGATAAGCGGCAAAACCTGACCTTGCCGCAACCTTTGGTCCAGCCGGGGATTGCGCCCTGGCCTATACGCTCGACAGCATTCCCATCGCCGCACCGCATCTCTCACCGCCATAAAAAAAAGCACTGTCAACAAGTTAAGAAAAATATCTGCGCCTTTTTGGCGCTTCCGCGCCAAAAACCCGGGTTGCATGGGCGAGCAGTATTTTTGTATCCGCGTAGCGGGTACAAAAATACGACCAGCCGGGCTATCCGCTCCAATCTTTTGGCTGGCCAAAAGGATTTCCGCTTCAATCCAGGCTGCATGGGCGAGCAGCAATTTTGCGAAGCAAAATTGCGACCAGCCCCTGTCGCCCCACGGGCTGATTGCGGACCTTAACTTGTTGACAGTGGAAAAAAAAGGCAAAAAAATCCGATAATTCTCTTGACATTCGGTATAAAGCACAGTAATACATTTTTATGGAAACCTTAACTGGGAGAGGATAATGAATGAAAAAATGATTTCCCTTGCCGAAGACCCTTCCGATATTTCCGAGGAGCCTCCCGAGCCTCCGCTGCCACTGGCCATCCCGTTTGTCGGCACCGAGGCGCGTCCCTGCCCCGCCGTCCGGCTGCGGCTGGTAAAACCTTCCTTCCGCATATCCGCGAAGGCGCGCAATTTCCGCCTTCGTTTTTTCCCTTCGGCTGGCCAGGCCGACTGGGACGACTGGAACTGGCAGCTTGCCAACCGCGTCACCTCCCTGGACCGTCTGGGCCAGATGCTTCATTTGACGGACACGGAAACGCAGGTGTTCCGGGACAGGCCCGACGCGGTGCCCCTGTCCATCACGCCCTACTACGCGAGCCTCCTGGACCCGGCCAATCCTTCCCAGGCCCTGCGCCGCTGCGTCGTCCCCACGGTTTTTGAGAACCTCCTCTCCCCCGGCGAGACCCGCGATCCCCTGGGGGAGGAAAACGACAGCCCGGTTCCCGGCCTGGTGCACCGCTACCCCGACAGGGTGCTTTTCCTGGCCACCTGCGCCTGCTCGACCTACTGCCGCTACTGCACCCGCTCGCGCGCCGTGGGCGACGCCTGCCCGCCCAGCGCGGAAAACTGGGAACGGGCCCTGGACTACATCCGCGATCACGCGGAGGTGCGCGACGTGCTTGTTTCCGGCGGCGATCCCCTGACCCTGCCCGACGACGTTCTTGACTGGCTCCTGTCCCGCATAAGCGCCATCCCCCATGTCGAGTTCATACGAATCGGCACGAAGGTCCCGGCGGTCATGCCGCAGCGCATAACGCGGGCGCTCATAAAAGTCCTGCGCGGCTACCGCCCCCTGTGGATCAGCATCCACGCGACGCACCCCGACGAGCTTACCCCGGAAATGGGCCAGGCCTGCGGCCGCCTTGCCGACGCGGGCATCCCCCTCGGAAGCCAAACCGTCCTTTTGGCGGGAATCAACGACTCGCTTGAGACCCTCAAAAAACTCTACCACGGCCTGCTTGCCATGAGGGTGCGCCCCTACTACCTGTACCAGTGCGACCCAATCTGCGGCTCAAACCATTTCCGCACCAGCGTCAGGAAAGGCCTCGAAATCATACAGGGGCTGCGCGGCTTTACCTCCGGCTACGCCGTCCCCAGCTACGTCATCGACGCGCCCGGCGGGGGCGGCAAGATACCGCTCCTTCCCGACTATGTGATCGGTCGCGAGGAGGGCTGCCTGGTCCTGCGAAACTACGAGGGCAAAGTGTTCCGCTATCCCGACAAGGCGGGCGAGTAAACCCGTGACCATCGGCCTTAGCTACGACCTGAAAAGCGACTACGCCGGAAGCGGGCTTTCGCCGGAAGCGCTTGCCGAGTTCGACAGCGAGGAGACCGTCGCGGGCATCGAGGCGGCCATCCGCGCGCGGGGGCATGCCACGCGCAGGATCGGCAACATCCGCGCTTTGGCTGCCCGGCTTGTGGCGGGTGAAACCTGGGACTTTGTTTTCAACATCGCCGAAGGCCTCTCAGGGCCGGGCCGGGAGTCCCAGGTCCCCTGCCTGCTTGAGGCCTGGGGCATCCCCTGCAGTTTTTCGGACCCGCTTGTGCTGGCACTGTGCCTGCACAAGGGCATGGCCAAGCGCGTCATCCGCGACGCGGGGCTTGCCACCCCGGCCTTTGCCGTCCTGGAAACGGCGGAGGCGGCGCGGGAAGTGAATCTGCCGTATCCCCTTTTCGCCAAACCCGTTGCCGAAGGCACGGGCAAGGGAATCTCCGCCGCCTCGAAAATCGAAAGCCCTGCGGGGCTTGAGCAGGCGGCGCGGGAGCTTCTTGCGCGCTTCCGGCAGCCCGTTCTTGTGGAGACCTTCCTGCCGGGCCGGGAGTTTACCGTCGGCATCACCGGCACGGGGCAAAACGCCCGCGTTGTCGGCTGCATGGAAATCCATTATGGCGGCAGGGCCGAAGGCGGGGTGTATTCCTACGCGAACAAGGCCGATTACGGGAACCGCGTCAGCTACACCCCCGGCCGGGACGAAAGCGCCCGCAGGGCCGCGGGGCTTGCCCTGGATGCCTACCTGGTTTTGGGCTGCCGCGATGGCGGCAGGGCGGACATACGCTGCGACGCCGCGGGCGAGCCTGGTCTTATCGAGATAAACCCCCTCGCGGGGCTGAACCCCATACACTCCGACCTGCCCATCGCCGCGCGGCTTTCCGGCCTGTCCTACGACGGGCTTATTGGGGAAATCCTTGAATCGGGGCTGAAAAGAGCCAGAACATGATAACTGATAAAGAACGAAAAAGAAAGAATACAACCGCCGACCTCGCGGACGACACGGACAAAACACAAAACCGTATGGTTTTTTGCACTATCTCAGAAAAATTCTTATCCAAAGAGTCCTCGCGGCCTCCAGCGGCAGCGGCAGTTTCCTTTTTCATTGGACATGGCAGGAAGCGTTTGGTATATTAATTCTAAGGGGTTTATGCGAATTCTTGAACTTTCTCCGTCCGAGAGAATCCGCAGCAGAAGGGTTTTTGCTTTTTTCTCTGTTTTCAACGCGGCGTCTTTTCTGCTTTTGACGGGAAACATCATTACCCTGTACCTGCTCAGGCTGGGGGCCTCCGGCACGATTATCGGGATGGTTTCCTCGTTTACCTACGCGTCGTTTTTTTTCATTTTCCTGGGGCGCAATATCGTGGGGCGCGTGGGGGTCTGCCGACTGTTCTGCGGCTGCTGGACGCTGCGTTACATCCTGGTGGTTCCCATGGTTCTTTCGCCCGTTTTTGTTTTGCGGGGGATGCCGGGCGTCGGCTTCGCGCTTGTCATCGCGGGCTCGCTGGCTTTCCAGATTGTGCGGGGGATCGGCATGGTCTCCAACAGCCCGATCATCGGCGATGTCTCGGAGGGGCGCGACCGGGGCGACTACCTTTCCGTTATTCAGATTCTGAACCAGGGTTCTTCGATTGTGGCGGGCCTGTGCATAGCGTTTTTCCTGAGTTCCGACACGACGCCCATCGGGCGCTATTCCATGCTGATGCTGGCAGGCGTCGTCATGGGGCTTGTCGGCAGCCTGTCCCTTTTCCGCATGCCCCGGCATACCGGCTCGGTGCAGAGCCAGGCGGCGGAGAATCTTTTCCATTCCGCGAAGCGGGCCTTCGCGCAGAAGTCCTTCCGCCTGTTTATGCTGATGTTTTTCCTTGTCATGTTTCTGGCGGGGATGGGGAGGCCCTTTATCATTGTCTACGCCGCCGACGTGTATGGCCTGGACGACAAGCTGACGATGTACCTGTCGGCCATAGGATACCTGGGCGCGATGCTTATGGGCTTTATCGCAAAGGTCCTGCTTGACCGGCTCGGCTCCAAGCCTATTCTCGTTTTTTTCACCGGGGTTTTTCTTTTGGGGATAGTTTTTTTTATTGTCGGCCCTGTTTTCCGGCACGTCTGGGAGGTTTTTCTTTTTCTTGCATTGGGGTTCCTTATCTTCAACCTTGGGTCTTTTGGCCAGGAAAACGCGGCGCAGGCGTATTTTTATTCGGCTGCCCGGCCGCAGGACCAGATGAACTGGGGCATCCTCTATTTCTTTGTGTTCGGCCTGGGCGGGGCCGCAGGTTCTTTCGCGGGGGGCATTCTTCTGGACACGCTTGAGCATTCCGGTTTTTCCCTCATGCTCGCGCACAGGATATTCTTCATCCTGCTTTTCGGCCTTAGCCTGGTGGCTCTCGTGGGCTTGTGCAGGATCAAGGGCTACGGCCTGTACAGCGTGCGCAGCGCCCTGAACATGCTTTTTTCCGCGCGGGACCTGCGCGCGATTATTCTGACGAACAGGCTGGAGCGCACGAAGTCTTTCGAGGACGAGCGCAGGGTGATCCGCGAGATGCGCACTGCCCCGTCGGAGGTTTCCGCTGCCGGGCTTCTTATGCGCCTGCGCTCGCCGAGCTTCATGATCCGCAGCGAGGCCCTGCACGCCCTTGAGTCCAACGCGGCCGACATGAAAACGGTCAACGCGCTTATCGCGGAGGTGCAGGAGCACGAATACACGACCGCCCGCACGGCCGCGCGGATTCTGGGGATAAAGGAGGCCCGCGGCGCTGTGGGCGTCCTGCGCGAGGCCCTGAAATCCGAGGATTACCTTCTGTGCGCCGAAAGCATGGTTGCCCTGGCACGGCTGCGCGACAAGCACAGCATCCGCAGGATAGAGCTTATCACGAAAGTGACGGCGAACCCGCTTCTGATTATTTTCGGGGCCGAGGCCCTGCGCATTTACGGCGACATGGACTCGCTGGGCGTTTTGATGGAGATTCTGGAAAGGCACAACCTTGCCCGCGATATTCAGAATGAGGTCATCCTGTCGGTGGCCGGGGTTTTGGGCATGGATGAATGGTTTTATCCTTTTTTTTGCGCCTACGGGGAAGATTCCCGCGTTGGGCTTCTGAACCTGCTTGACGCCCCCCTGCGGCGCAGGAAGGGCGCGGCGGGCGTCGCGGACGAGATAAGCGCCCTGCGCGGAAGCCTGCAGTCCGCCTGGAAGGACGGGGAGGCCGCGCGCCTCATCATCGAGAAGATGATAGCCCTTACGCCCTTCCCGCCGGGGAAGGCGGACTTCCTGCGCCGCGTGTTCCTCCAAACCATTGAAAACGGGGGCAAGGACAGGCCGGAGCTGCGCTTCCTTCTGACGGCGGTTTGCGTCCGCTACGAATCGCTGGAGGATACCTGATGCCCGGGGAAACGCCGGAAGCCCAGCCGCGCCCGGAGGAGATCATCGCGGAACTGTGGAGGCAGATACGGGCTCTGCGCGCGGCAGGGAAAAAACCGCAGAGTGTCCTCCTGTCCGTGGAAGACTACCGGGCGGTCCAGGCCTGGCACGCGGCCCTGGGCGAGCTTCCCGACCCCGCGCAGGATTACATTTCAAAATACGCCATTTTCAGCCTGCCGGTTTTTGTCGAAAACGGCGCGGCCCCGCGGGTGCAGACGCGAAAATGAAGACCCCCGGGGCAAGCTCCGAGGTGTCTTCGTTTGGCAAGGAATTGGATTTTATGGCATGGTCCATACCCGGGATGCATGGGCGGCAGACCGTTCTGCTTTACCAACACGGGGCTTCGCCTACGGCCTACTTGTACGGCCTTTTGGGCGCGTTTTTTTGCGGGCAGCCCGCAAAAAAACCGGGCTTTCCGCTCCAAGTCCTCGGATTTGCCCATGCAAATCCTGCGGGCTTTCCGCTGCAATCCCTCGCGCATGGGCGAGCAACGATTTTGCCTTGCAAAATTGCGACCAGCCCCGGCGCGGCAATCACGGAAATTGCGTGATTTTGCGGAGCTTCGCTTTATTGCGGCAACCAGGGAAATCGCGGAAGGCCAACAAACCGGAACCGCGATTGCAGGCAATCGCCCTGCATTCAGGCAGGTTGCTGTAAGCCGGTAGAACCCTGTGGCTATCACGCGATTTCCAGGATGCATGGGCGAGCAACGATTTTGCCTTGCAAAATCGTGACCAGCCCCCGCAATTTCCGCGGGCAATTTTTGCCAGGGCAAAAATTGCCCCCCTTGCC
>JAISXE010000171.1 GCA_031270615.1 Spirochaetia bacterium | reverse complement strand
CCGCTACGCGGATACAAAAATACTGCTCGCCCATGCAACCTGGGTTTTTTGCGCCTGGGGGCGCAAAAAATGTGCCAAAATGATCAATGCGATTGAGAAAAGTAAACGCCGATGCCCTGCTTCGTGGTACGCGGTCGGTTGTAATTTAATTTAATATAGATATAATGTGTTTTCTATGGGTATTCTCGTTTTTGACGGCGCCACGGGTTCAAATCTGCAAAACGCGGATATTCCCGCGTCGGTATGGCAGGGCAGGGAGGGCTGCAACGAATGGCTGAATCTGGCTTTTCCCCAGGCGATCATAGACCTGCACGCATCGTTTATTGACGCGGGTTCCCAGGCGCTTGAGACAAACACCTTCGGCGCGAACCGGATCACCCTGGCGGAATACGGGCTTGAGGACAGAATGGAAGAAATCAATGCCGCCGCCGTGGCAAACGCGCGGAAGGCGGCAGCCTCGCGGGGAAGAAGCGTGGCCGTGGTGGGTTCCATGGGGCCGGGAACGAAGCTGCCCAGCCTCGGGCATATCGATCCCGACGTTCTTGCGGAGGCCGTTTCGCGGCAGGCCCTTGCCCTTATCGGCGCGGGCGTGGATATGCTGATTCTGGAAACCTGCCAGGATATGCTGCAGGTAAAGCGCGGGGTCGTCGCCGTTTTGCAGGCTATGGGGCGCGGCAGGAAGGTTCCCCTTATGGTGTCCCTTACCCTGGAAAGCTCCGGCGTCATGCTGGTGGGCAGCGATATTTCCGCGGCCGCGGCTATCCTTGACCCCTTTCCCATTGCCAGCCTGGGGCTGAACTGCGCCACAGGCCCCGCGGAGATGGAGTCGCATCTGCGGTATCTGCACGAGAACTGGGACAGGCCCATCTCCTGCATGCCCAACCAGGGCTTGCCCGAAATCGCGGACGGCAAAACCGTGTATCCTTTGAGTCCCGAAGAATTCGCGGAAAAAATGCTGCGTTTTACGGAAACCTATCGGCTCGGCTATGTCGGCGGCTGCTGCGGTACCAGCCCCGCGCATATCAAGGCCATGACGGACGCCCTGCGCGCCGGGGGCCTGCTGTGAACGCGCAGCTCGCCAGCCTGTACTCCGCCCTTGATGTCGTCCAGCCTTTCGGACCGCTTTTAATCGGGGAGCGCGCCAACGCGACCGGCTCAAAGAAATTCCGCGGGATGCTCCTTGCCGATGATTTTACCGGCATGCTGAAGGTGCTGCAGTCGCAGGCCGGGGCGCACGCGCTTGACCTGTCGGTTGCCTATACCGGCCGCAACGAGGCTTCGGACATGCGCAAAATCGTCAGTCTTGCCGCGACCGGCCTTACCCAGCCGCTGATGATAGACTCCACGGTTCCTGAAGCCATTGAGGCGGCTTTGAAGGTTTACCCCGGCCGGCCCATCGTCAATTCAGTCAACCTCGAAGACGGCGGCAAAACCCTGCGCCGCGTTGCCGGCCTTGCGAAAACCTATGGCGCGATGCTGGTGGCGCTTACCATCGACGAAAAGGGCATGGCCCTGAGCCGCAGGCGGAAAATCGAAGTCGCCCTGCGCCTGCGCGATACGCTGGTGGACGCCTGCGGCCTGCGCGACCGCGATATTTTCTTTGACTGCCTTACCTTTACGATTGGATCGGGGGACGAGACCCTGTTTTCCTCGGCAGTGGAAACCCTGGAGGCGATAAAGGAACTGAAACGCCTTTTGCCCGAGTGCCATACCGTTCTTGGGTTAAGCAACATTTCCTTCGGCCTTCAGCCCGCCTGCCGCCATATCGTCAATTCCGTTTTTCTCGCCCAGGCCATACAGGCGGGCCTGGGCGCCGCCATTGTTGACGCCGCGAAAATAAAACCGATGGCGGAAATCGGCGATGTTGAAAAAAAGCTGGCCCTTGATTTGATATATAACCGGCGCGAAGACGGAAAGGACCCTCTTCTTGCCATTATCCGGCATTTTGAAAAAGAAAGCGGGCGGGAAACAAAAACCCAGGCCGGACACAGCCGCTCCGCAGAAGAAGAATTGAGTGAAAAAATTCTGAAAGGTTCCCGCGAAGGCATGGAAGACGCGCTTTCGGTGCTTCTGGAAAAATACGGCGCGGCGGATATTATCAATATCCTTCTGATTCCCGTTATGCGGAAGATTGGCGAGCTTTTCGGCAAAGGGGAGATGCTGCTTCCGTTTGTGCTTCAATCGGCGGAAACCATGCGCGAGGCGGTGAATATCCTGCAGCCCTATCTGCCCCGCAGCGCGGAAAGCGCCCGCAGGAAAGTCCTCCTGGCAACGGTGCAGGGCGACGTGCATGATATTGGCAAGAATCTTGTCGATATTATTTTGTCCAACAACGGCTACCAGGTTTTTAACATCGGCATAAAACAGACCGCGGAAAACATTATCGCGAAGGCAAAGGAATACCGGGTCGATGTCATCGGGTTGAGCGGCCTTCTGGTAAAATCGGCCCTTGTCATGAAGGAAAACCTGCAACAGTACCGGGGTGCCGGGCTTGGGCTTCCCGTTTTTCTGGGCGGGGCGGCCCTGACCCGGCGTTTTGTGGCCGACGAATGCGTGCCTTTGTACGGCAGCCCCGTTGTCTACTGCAAGGATCCTTTTGAGGCCCTTTCCGCGCTGGAAGCCCTGGAGCAGGGCAGGCTCGAATCCACCCGCCCCCCCCTGGATGCGGCCGCGGATGTCGGGCGGGATCGGGCCGCCGTGCTGGAAGGCTTTTGTCCAGATGTAAGCGCCCCCTTTGAAGGCGTCCGCGAAATCCATGATTTTGGTATGGCCGAAGTCCTGAAGAATTTCAACAAAAACATGCTGTTCCGCGCCCGCTGGGGATTCCACCGGGGGAACCTGGACGCGCACGAATACGAAAGGCTTATCCGGGATTCCGCGGAACCCCAGTACGCCCAATGTTTCGCGCTGCTGGAACCGCATCTGGATCTCAAGGCCGCCTGCGGGTATTTTTACGGCCGCCAGGACGGGAACCTCCTTGTTGTCGAAACCGGGGACGCCCCGGCTGTATTTGATTTTCCCCGGCAGAACCAGCCCAATGGTTTGTGCATAGCCGATTTCTTCCGCGCCCCCCCCGGAAAAAAAGCCCTTGTTCCGTTTTTTGTCGTGACGATTGGCAGACAGGCGGCTCTGCGCGTGCGCGAGGCTTTTGAAAAAGATTCATACAAGCAGTATCTTCTTCTTCACGGCCTTGCCGCGGAATTGACCGAGGCCCTCGCCCAGACCCTGCACAGGCGCATCGCGGCGGAATTGGACCTTGCCGCGGCAGGGGGAACGCGCTACGGCTTCGGGTATCCGGCGTGCCCGAATCTGGATTTGAACAAACCCCTCTTTGCCATGCTTGCTGCATCGAATCTGGGGCTTGAGCTTACCGAAAATAATATGATCGATCCTGAATATTCCACAATGGGAATTATTGCCTACCATCCCGAGGCAAAATATTTCAGTATATAGGAGCGCGGAATTATGGTGCCGTTTTTGGAAAAGATACAAAAAGATGTGGTGGTTTTTGACGGGGCAATGGGAACCATGCTCTACGACAAGGGGCTTTTCATCAATACCTGCTATGACAGTGTCAATCTAAGCGATCCCGGCCTGGTGCAGGGCATCCATGAAGAGTATGTGCGCGCGGGCGTTGACGTTATCGAAACCAATACCTTCGGGGCGAATGAAGTGCGGCTTGGGGCCTATGGGCTGGCCGAGCAAATGCGGGAAATCAACGGGAAAGCCGTGGCTATCGCGAAGAAGGCCGTCCAGCAGGCCGGCGGGTGCTACATCGCGGGCTCCATGGGGCCGATTATCGCGCCGGGCCAGATGTGGCAGAGCCGTTTTGAGGAATCGCTCCTCAAAGCCTACGGCGCCCAGGCCTCCGTGCTGATGGAAAGCGGGGTCGACCTTTTTGTCCTTGAAACCTTCACCCACGTTGACGAGCTTTTGTTTGCGGCGCAGGCGGTTAAGTCCGTCAGCTCCCTGCCCCTTGCCGCCTCCCTGATCCCGCTGGAACTCAGCGACGAGAACGCCGCAGGGGCGATGATTTACAAAATCACGCGGCTCAACCAGTGCCCCCATATTGACGTTGTGGGCATCAACTGCGGCATAGGCCCTGCGGCGATTGGGGATGTCGTTGAACTGCTGCGGCCTTACGTCACGAAACCGTTTCTGGTTATGCCAAACGCGGGATTCCCCCGGCAGGTGGACGGCAGGACCATTTACTTAAACAGCCCTGAATATTTCAGCACCTATGTCAAACGCTACTGCCAGTTGGGGGCTAACGCCGTCGGCGGCTGCTGCGGAACAACGCCCGCCCAGCTTGCGGAAGCCGTTAAGGGCCTGAAAGTGGAGAAAGCGATAAGCCTTAAAACCTCGTTCCCCGCGCTCAAAACCGCAGGGAAAGCCCTGGAAGCCGCCGCGCTTGCGGAAAAATCAAAACTGGGCGCGAAGCTTGCGGAAGGCAAAACCATAACGAGCATCGAGATCGTCCCCCCCCGAAGCTGCGATCTTGCCCCGATAATCGCAAAGGCAAAAATGTGCAGGGAGCGCGGGATAGACGCGATTAATCTGCCCGATGGCCCGCGCGCGAGCTCCCGTATTTCCTCCCTGGTAACGGCAATTGAAATTGAAAGGCTTGCCGGCATTGAAACCGTTCTGCATTACTGCTGCCGCGACAGAAATATTATCAGCATGCAAAGCGATATTATGGGCGCATACGCCATCGGCCTTCGGAATATTCTTGCCATTACCGGGGATCCGCCGAAATTGGGTGAATATCCAAACGCGACCGGCGTATTCGATATCGATTCGGTCGGGCTTGCGCAGGCCATCCACAATTTAAATCACGGCATCGATTTAGGCGGCAATGCCCTGCCCAAACCCACGGCGATGGTTATCGGTGTGGGAATGAACCCCTGCGCGCTTTCATTTGACTATGAATTAAAACATTACGGCGATAAAGTGCGCGCCGGCGCGGAGTTCGTCATAACGCAGCCGGTATTTGATCCGCAGGCTTTATTTAAATTCCTTGACGCGGCCGAGGCCGCCTACGGGAAATTGCCGGTTATTGTAGGCGTTTGGCCGCTTATAAGTTATAAAAACGCCGAATTCATGCAAAATGAAGTTCCCGGCGTGGAAATTCCCCAGGAAATTATGGATAGGATGAAAAAAACCACGGGAAAAGAGGAAGGCATCGCGGAAGGAATAACAATCGCGCGGGAAATGATTCGCGCAATAAAACATCGGGCGGCGGGATTTCAGGTAAACGCGCCTTTCGGCAGAACGGAGCTTGCACTTGATGTGTTTGGGGAAATCCTGGAATAAACTTGTTCAAGAACCTGTCGGTTCTTGAACAAGTCCAAAAAAAAATGTAACTATTCAGATAGAGGCAAGGAAGGTTGGTAGTACGGACACGCAGGGCCTGGCTGCGGAAAAAACGCTTGCTCTAGGCGCGCGGACGCGAAGCCGCTTGCATTTTTTCCGCAGCCA
>JAISXE010000139.1 GCA_031270615.1 Spirochaetia bacterium | reverse complement strand
CAGGCCCGCTGGCTTACCGAACCCGCGGTACTCGCCTTGCCGCATTCCAGCGCGTAGGCGTCCCTGCCCTTTTCAAGAACCTGCTTTTGCCGCGCCTGGAGAATTTCTACCATTTAGTTCCCCGCCTTTTCGCATAACGCATCATAAGACATATCGCATAACGATTTGTTTTTTGGCCGCCCCGCGCCCGGAAAAAAAATAGCGCCTTACATGACCAGTTCAAATTTTTCCTCCGGCGCGTCCCTGTCCTGGCGGTCCATAAGGGCGTCAAGCATTTTTACCAGCAGGTGCAGGCCGCCCCGGTAGCCGGTTATGGGAAAGTACGAATGCCCCACGCGGTCGTAGATGGGAAAGCCCGCGCGTATCAGGGGTATGTCCATGTCCCGCGCGATGTATTTGCAGTAGGTGTTGCCAAACATAAGGTCGGGCCGAGAGTTCTGCATAAGCTGGTGGAAGCAAAACAGATCCGCCTGGGGGCCGGTTTTGACGGTAACGCCCTCCCCCGCGATTTCTTTGATCCTGGCCGCAAACTTTCCCGGCGCGGGAGTCCCGGTAAGAACGTGCAGAACCTTCATTCCGGCATCGGCGCAGAACTGCGTAAGCCCAAGAAGAATGTCGGGGTCGCCGGACAGGGAAACCTTTTTGCCGTACAGGTACTGGTTTTTGTCGCACAGCACGTCAACGAGCTGGCCCCGTTCCAGGAGCAGGCTTTCGGGAACCGAGACCCCCGCGGTTTTCCGCAGGGTATCGACAAAGGCGTCCGTGGCGCTGATGCCTATGGGCAGGTCGAGGATTTCCGTTTTTACCTTGCACTGCGTGTCCAGCAGTTTCGCCGCGGCCAGGGTTCCCGTGCGCCCCAGGGCAAAGGCGCAGCGGGAATCGCCGGACTCCCCGATAAGCGCCTGCGGGGTCCCGCCTTTGGGATACATGCGGAACTTGCCGTCCAAAGGCCCGTTCACGACATCGGAGGTGTCGGGATACATGATGTAGGGGACGCCCATTTCCGAGACGATGCGCTTGATTTCCGACATGTCGCTGGGTTCGATAAAGGAAGGCAGGAGGGTGATTTTGCCGTTCTTCTTTCCCGTGGTTTTGGCGAAGCTGCGGACAATCGCGGCCAGCATGTTGGCGTAGCCCGTAACGTGGGAGCCTTTGAAGCTGGGAGTGGAGGCGAACATGACCGTCTTGCCCCTGGGGATTTTGTTGTCCGCAGCGGCCTTGTTGATAATCTGGCCCAGGTCGTCCCCGATGACTTCCGAAAGGCAGGTCGTGTTTACCGCGATAATGTCGGGATTGTAGAGGGTAAAAATCGTGTTGATGGATTCCATCAGGTTCGACTGCCCGCCGAAAACCGAGGCCCCCTCGGTAAAGGAGCTGGTGCTTGCCATGACAGGCTCGGCGTAGTGCCGGGTCAGGGCGCTGCGGTGGTAGGCGCAGCAGCCCTGCGAGCCGTGGCTGTGGGGCAGGCAGCGGTGAACCCCCAGGGCCGCGTACATGGCCCCCACGGGCTGGCAGGTCTTCGCGGGGTTTATTGTCAGCGCGCCGCGCTCGGCGGCTTCTTTGGGCGTGTGGCGCAAAAGCATGGGTTTCTCCTTATCCGTTAAAGCCGTAGGAAGCGTGGATCTCCGGGTCCGCGTCCCAGGGCGCTTTGGCGAATCTGAAAGCGCCGGAGTTCAGAAGCCGGTCGATTTCCCTGTAGAAATTAATGGCCCCCAGGTAGCCCGCGAAAGGCCCCATGTAGTCGTAGCTGTGGAGCTGCTTCATGGGGATGCCGTGCTTCTGCACCACATATTTTTCCTTGATGCCCGCGCACACCAGGTCGGGATGGTAGCTGGCGATAAGCTCCTCAAGCTCGTAGTGGTTGCAGTCGTCGATGACCAGGGTTTGGCTGTCCATCTCCGGCATCATTCCCCGGTAGTCGCTGAAGGCGAAGCCTTCGGCCTCCCGCCGCCCGCGCTCTTCGGCCGTGACGCGGGGCCTGTAGCGCAGGGGATCCTGCTCGACGCTTAACTCCTCTATGTTGCGGGAGTCCGCGTCCACCACGATGGAGGGAATGACTTTCCTGCCTTCGTAGTCGTCCCGGTGGGCGAACTCATACCCGGCGGAGAGGATGCTCATGCCGATTTCCTTGAGCAGCTCCTGGTAGTGGTGCGCCCGCGAGCCGCCCACATAGAGCATGGCGGTCTTTCCCTGGCAGCGGCTTTTCACATCGTCCCGCACCCTGGCAACCTCTTCCATCTCGCGGGCGATGATCTCCTCGGTCCTTTTGAGAAGCCCGGGGTCTTCAAAATACCTCGCGATTTTCAGGAGGGATTTTGAGGTAGCCTCCGCGCCCACGAAGTTGACCTTAAACCAGGGGATGCCGTAGCGCGTTTCCATCATGCCCGCCAGGTAGTTGATCGAGCGGTGGCACATAACAACGTTCAAGTCCACGGTGTGGGCGCTGGCAAACTCGTCGTAAGTGGAGTTCCCGCTGAAAGTCGAATGCAGGGTCAGGCCGCAGTCCGCGATGAGCCTTTCGATTTCAAAAGCGTCCCCGCCGATGTTGTATTCGCCCAGAATGTTCAGGCGGAAGCGGCCTTCCTTGGCCGTGTCCAAAACGCCGACCACATCGGTAAACACCTTGTTGTTGGCCACATGGTGCCCCGCGGACTGGCTTACCCCCTTGTAGCCCTCGCAGGAAAAACCGAAAATGTTTATGTCCGGGTATTTTTCCTCCATGGCGCGGGCCACCGCGTGCACGTCATCGCCGATAAGCCCGACCGGGCAAGTGGCGAAAATGCCGATTGCCTTGGGATGGAAAAGCGCGACAGCCTCGTCGATGGCGGCCCGCAGTTTTTTCTCCCCGCCGAAGATAATCTCGTCCTCCTGCAAATCCGTCGACATGGCGTAGTTCATGTAGTTGGCGTGGGAGGGGCTTTCCGGCCTGGTCTGGTTGCGCCGCGTAAGCCAACTGTAGAAACCGCAGCCTATGGGCCCGTGGGTTATCTGCAAAATGTCCCGCGTGGGCCCCAGCACGACGCCCTTGCAGCCCGCGTAGGCGCAGCCCCTCATCGTAATAATGCCGGGTATGGTCCGGGTGTTCGCCTGAATCACAGGAACCTCGTCCTGATCCTCCACCGCGTTTATGATTATCTGCCGTGCCCGCTTCTTCGCGATTTTGGGCGGGTACTTTTCCAGCACCTCGTCCCTGAAAGCCTGGGCCGGGGGTTTTTCCGTAATATCAGCCATGATTCCTCCTAAAATCCGTTTCGTAGCATCTGTTCAACAACCCATTTATAATTTCCGAATTTGGGCGCATTTGTGCGGCCCTGGGCCGCACAAACCGGGCTTTCCGCTCCAATCTTTTGGCTAACGCCAAAAGGATTTCCGCTACTATCCCTTGCGCGGCCCACGGGCTTTATAAATGCTGAACAGGCCCTTACATATCCAGCGTTTCGTCTCCGGTCTCGCCGGTACGCACGCGGATTGACTCGTATACCGGCATGACGAAAATCTTTCCGTCCCCGCTTTTGCCGCTCCGGTTTTCCTTGATGATGGCGCTTACCACCGTCTTTACCAGTTTGTCCGGCACCACCACGTTCAGCATCCTTTTGGGGACAAGCCGGCCCGCGCTGCCAAGCTCGTCCATCATTTCCTCGTAGCGTTTTTCCGCGCCGCTCAGGATGGGAATCTCCACAAGGCCCTTGCCCCTGCC
>JAISXE010000136.1 GCA_031270615.1 Spirochaetia bacterium | reverse complement strand
CAGGCAATCGCGCTGCATTCAGGCAGGTTGCCGCATAACCGGGAGAACCCTGTGGGCTATCACGCGGTTTCCCAGGATGCATGGGCGGCAGACCGTTTTGCGCTACCAACGCGGGGCTTCGCCCACGGCCTGCTTGTACGGCCTTAAAGGAAATCGCGACCAGCCCCGCAATTTCCGGGGGCAATTTTTGCCAAGGGGCAAAAATTGCCCCGGCAAAATCGCGTCCGCCTGTGTGCGGGCGGGAATCGCCTTTGGCGATTCCCGCGTTTGTTGGTTCTGAGCCGCGGCTGATTAATACACAAATTCCTTGCAGTTGTCCAGGGCCGTGCCCATCGAGCAGTCCGCCTGGGGATCGCACACGATGTCGATCACCGCCGGTTTGCCCGAAGCCTGCGCGCGCTTCAGGGCGGGGCCGATCTGGTCGGGATCAAAAACCCTTTCGCCGTAGCAGGCAAAGCCCTCGGCCACCTTGACGTAGTCCATCATCCCCTGGTTCTCCTCCATGGCCACGTCGCACTCGTAGCCGTAGGCGTACTTCTGGTTCTGGCGGATAAGCCCCAGGTAGGCGTTGTTGATGACCGCCACGATGACGGGGATTTTGTACTTGGCGCAGACCGCCAGTTCCTGGACATGGAAGGTAAAGCCGAAGTCCCCCATGACGGCCACGGCCTGTTTCCCCACGGCAATGGCTGCCCCGAAAGCCGCGGGAATATCGTAGCCCAGGGTTCCCGCCCCGCCGGAGGCCAGGTAGTGCCGGACCTTGCCGATGCGCTGGAGCTGGCCGGACCAAATCTGGGTGATGCCGCAGCCCGTGGTAAAGACGGCGTTGTCGCCGAAATAAGCGTTCAGTTCCTGAAAGACCCTGTGGGGGATGATGGGTTTTTGGCTGTAATCGGTTTTGCGGGCAAGGTCCGCGCGGAGTTTCGGCAGATCGGCGAGGCAGGCATGGTTCGCCTTCCAACCGCTTTTCTTTACCTCCGCCAGAAGGGCCTGTAGCGTTTTTTTGGCGTCAGCCACAATACCCAAGTCCGCAGGAAAAATCTTGCCAATCTCGCGGGGATCGATATTGACGTGGATGAATTTGCGCTGCCCCCGGTAGACATCGATGGCCCCGGTGTGGCGGTCCGTAAAGCGGCAGCCTATTCCCAGCACCAGATCCGAATCCAGGAAAACCTTGTTCCCTATGGGCTGGCCCACCTGTATGCCGCAGTGCCCGGCGTACAGCGGGTGGTCTTCGGCAATGACGCCCTTTGCCATGTAGGTGGCGATAAGCGGGACATTCAGGGCCTCCGCCAGCTCCCGCGCTTCCTCCGCCGCGCCCGCCAGGATCACCCCGCCGCCCACAAGCAGGAGGGGGTTTTTCGCCTGGCCGATCATTTCCACGGCGCGGCTTATGTCCGCTGCGGACGGTTCGGGAACGCTGATGCTCCGGGGCGTGTAGGAAGCGGGATCGAAATCAATATCCGCGTTCTGCACGTTCAGGGGCAGATCGACGACAACGGCCCCGGGCTTGCCTTCCCGCGCGAGGTAAAAGGCCTCGCGGAAAATTTCCACGGCCTTCGCGGGATCGGTGATGCAATAGGTTTTCTTTGCCACAGGCTCGCAAATTTTGGCAATGTCCACGCACTGAAAGGCGTCCTTGCCCAACTGGGCGGTCACCGCCTGCCCGGTGATGGCAACGACCGGAATGCTGTCGATATTGCAGGTGTATATGCCCGTCACGAAATTCGTGGCCCCCGGCCCGGAGGTGCATAGCGCCACGGCCAGTTTCCCCGAAGCCCGGTAATAGCCCCCGGCCGCATGCACAGCCGCTTCCTCGTGGCGGTGGCAGTAATGCCGGATTTTGCTTTGCCCCAGGAATTTGTACAGCCCGTTGATGCCGGCCCCCGGAATGCCGAAAGCCGCCGTGATTCCTTCGATTTCAAGTATTTTGACAATCGCCTCAGACACTTTCATTTTTCCCATACTCACTCCTTCCTATTTTAATTATTAAAATTAATTTCTGCTATACCACTATACCAGGGAATTCCCGGAATGGCAAGCCTTTTTTGCGTTTTTTCGGTTTTTTATGCGGACATGGGGTTTTTATCGCGGAATTTGTGCAATAAAAGCGAATTTATCGCGCAAAACGGCGTTATTTTTTCACTAATAAAAATACGCTGGAAAGGAAACCAGGTGGCATCCATTCGGCCGGAAAAGGAAACCGCTGGCCCCTCGGACAAACTGCTGAAAAACCGCTTTTCCGTCCGAATGGCCTAGTGGGGCCAGTGGTCATCTTCACTGAGGTCCGTACTTTTAGCGCGGGCACGGCACGGAAGACAGGCGGGCCTGTGTGGCCCCTATCCTATTTTTATGACCGCCTTGATGCACCCGGTTTCGGGCTTGGTCCAGGAGGCGAACTGCCTCACCGCCTCTTCCATAGTCGCGACATGGGTCACAAAGCCTTTGGTGCTGACCCGGCCCGATTCTATGCCGGCAATGACGTTCCCGAAATCTTCTTTCGTGGCGTTGCGGCTCGCGTTTATGGTTAGCTCTTTTCCGTGGAAGATGCCGTCGGGAAAAGCAAGGTCGGTTTTGATTAACCCGACATAGGTGACGCTTCCCCCCGAACAGGCGTAGTTCAGGGCGTTGCGCATCTGCTCGGCGTTTCCTGTGGCGTCCATGACCACCGGGGCATATTCGCCCCCTGTCAGATCGGCCACGGCCTTTACCGGGTCGGTCTGCGCGGAGTTGACGGTGTGGTCGGCCCTGGCCACGTCTTTCACATAGGCAAGGCGCTTTTCGTTAATGTCCAGGACGATGACCTTTGCCCCCCTTTCCTTGAGGCCGTGGATGGCGCCGATTCCTATGGGGCCGGCCCCCACGACAACCGCGGCTTCGCCCTGCCTGGGATTCGCCCTGCGCACCCCGTGAAAGCCAATCGAAAAACATTCGACTATGGAAAGGTCCTGGGGGGACACCTTCCCCGCCGGGACGATGTGCCAGGCCGGGATGGTCATATACTCCTGCATGCCGCCGTCAACAGGCACGCCCAGGCACTGGAGCTTCACGCAGCAGTTTGTTTTCCCGGCGCGGCAGGCGACACAGGCAGCGCAGCGCAGATAGGGAATCACCGTCAGGATATCGCCCTCCTTGAAGTTTGTGGCCGCTCCCTTCGCCGAAGCGGGAATCTCCGCGACCTGCACGGCAAGCTCGTGCCCCATGACGCGGGGATAGGTAAAATAAAGCTGGTTGCCCTGGAAGGCATGCAAATCCGTCCCGCAGACACCGACCTGCAGGACCTTCAACAACACCTCGTCGTTTTTGGGTACGGGCGCCGGCCTCTCCTCTATGGCAAGCTCCCCTGGTTTCCTCAGAACCAAAGCCTTCATTCGATTTCCTCCTTACCTTGAATCTCCGCATCATTCAAAAATCAGCGGACACCATTGCCAGAATCCACATAAAAACCACTGCCGATAGTACCAGAGAACACCGGGAAAGTAAAGACCGGCCCCGCGCGGAAAATCAACCACAGACCCCACTGGCAGCCACGGACAGGCAGAATCAGGAGGAGAAGCGCGCGGAGAATGGGATCTTGGGCGCCTTTTGGCGCTTCGCGCCAAAACCGGGCTATCCGCTGCAATCTTTTTTACCGCGGCGCGGTAAAAAAGGATTTCCGCTTCTATCCCTGGCGCATGGGCGGCAGACCGTTTTGCGCCACCAACACGGGGCTTCGCCCACGGCCTGCTTGTACGGCCTTAAAGAAAATTGCCACCAACCCCTGGCACCCCACGGGCGAGCAACGATTTTGCTCGGCCATTAACCTATATATACGCCACAGGCTTTTTAGGGCCTCTTGCCCGGAAGCATTGTTATTACAAACACGCTTTCGCGTGCGGTTGCCGGGGCATG
>JAISXE010000041.1 GCA_031270615.1 Spirochaetia bacterium | reverse complement strand
GTGATCCGGGGGCGTTACGGGGGTGGCAAACCCCCGTAGAGGGGGCTGGTCGCGCGCTCCGCGCGCTGCTCGCCCATGCATCCAGGGTAGCGGAAGACCGCAGGGCTGGAGCGTGGGGGGAGACTTCCCCCCCTAAACAGGGTTTTGGAACAGGCTCGACAGCGAAGCCCCGCAAAGCCCGGTTTTTTTGCGGTTCCGCCGCAAAAAAATGTGCAAAACCGGCCAATATGAGCGGAAAAAAGCAGGCGCGTTGCCCTGGCCGCTGGCTGGCCCCTTGACGAAAGCGTTGTTTTTTCCTATAGTTTGGATCACATCATTACAAGGAGTGTTCATGTCGAAAGCTCATCGGGGGGCGGGCCTTCGCGCCCAGGTTTCCTCAGGACGCGGGGTATGTCCCCTGTGCAAAAAGACCGGCATCAAAATCGTGTACGAAGTCGCCGCCGGGGAAAAAAAAATCATGATCTGCAAACAGTGCAAGGCCGCCCTGGCCAGCGGGAAAAAACAACTCGAAGTCCCGGCATAAGCCTGAAGGCGGGATTGCGCGGTGGACCCAGGAGATATCCGCCTCATATACCTCATTTTCTTTTTTCTTGAACTAGGCTGGGGGACCTTCCTGAGCCTCCTCAACATCGCGCAGATCCACAAAAACCGGGAAAAAACCCCCGAATGGCTTGCCGGGCTTGTGGAAGAAGACACCTACAAACGGGCGGTCAGGTATAATCTGGAACGCTGCCGCTTTTCCCTTGTATCGGATGTCTTTTCTTCGTTTGCTATTCTATCGCTGGTTTTTTCGGGCGCGCTGGGCTCGCTTGACGCGCTGCTGCGGGGCCTGGGCCTTTCTGCCTACCCGGCGGGCATTTTGTTCATTTTCGCCGTCAGCCTGATTTTCTATTTTCTTTCGCTTCCGTTTTCCCTGTATTCGCATTTCGTGGTTGAGGAACGCCACGGTTTCAACAAAATGACGCCCGCCCTCTTCGCAAAGGACGCGGTAAAAGGCCTTGCGCTGTCGGCCCTTGTTTCCGCGCCGCTTCTTCTGGCGTTGTTCTGGTTCATGGATACGGCGGGCAGGCTCTGGTGGATCATCGCCTTTGCCTTTACGGCGGCTTTCCAGCTTTTTATCAGCCTTGTGTACCCGCTTGTCATTGCGCCGCTTTTCAACAAGTTCGCGCCTCTTGCGGAAGGAAGCCTGAAAGAAAAAATCTCCGCGCTGGCGCAAAAACTTTCTTTTGGCGTAAAGGGTATTTTCGTCATGGACGGTTCGCGCCGCTCGCACCATTCCAACGCCTATTTCACCGGCCTGGGCCGCGCCAAGCGGGTTGTGCTTTTTGACACGCTTCTGGCTTCGCTTTCCGAGGGGGAAATCCTCGCGGTTTTGGCCCACGAAATCGGCCACGAAAAAAAGAAGCACCTGTACAAGCGGCTGGCCGCCTCGTGCGCGCTGCTTTTCGCCGCTTTTGGCATCGTGAACATTCTGTACCGCTGGGAGCCTCTTTTCGCGGCTTTCGGTTTTTCCGCCGTGAGCTGCCAGGGAATTTTTGTCATTCTGGGCTTCTGCTCCGGCCCCTTTACGTTTTTCCTGACGCCGCTTTTTACCGCGGCCTCGCGCAGGCACGAGTACCAGGCCGACAGGTATGCCGGGGCAGCCGGTTTCGCCCGCGAGCTGGAAAGCGCCCTCCTGCGGCTGGGCAAAGACAATCTGGCAAACCTGACGCCGCACCCCCTCTACAGCTTTTACCATTACTCGCATCCCACGCTTGCCGAAAGAATCGCCGCGCTCCGAAAAGCCGTAGTGCCATGATTTGCCTGAGGCATGGCTAAGAGGGGCCACTCGGACACGGCGCGGTTTATCTTTTTTTTTATTTTCCCTTTGTCCGTACCGCCGGTGGGGTGGTTCAAAGTCTAGTGCAAAGCCGCCATCTCCGCCGCCCTGTAGGAGCTGCGGACAAAAGGCCCGGAGGCGACGCCGGAAAAACCCAGGGACAGCGCGTAACGGCGGTACTCCTCGAAACGGGCGGGGTGGATGTATTCCGCGACGGGGTAGTGGGATGCCGAAGGCGCAAGGTACTGGCCGATGGTAAGAAAATCGCAGCCGACGTTTTTCAGGTCGCGGATGACCTCCCTGATTTCCTCAGCGGTCTCACCCAGCCCCACCATCAGGCCGGACTTGGTCCTCACGCCCCCCGCTGTTTTCCCGGCGCGTTCCAGAAGCCCAAGGGAGCGCGGGTACAGGGCCTGGGGGCGCACGGCGGGGTACAGGCGGGGGACGGTTTCCACATTGTGGTTCAGGACATCCACGCCCGCGCCAAGAACCGTTTCCAGCGCCTCCCCGCTCCCCTGGAAATCGGGGACGAGGGCTTCAACCACGATGCCCGCAAGCGTGTTTTTCAGTTCGCGGATGACCCGCGCGAAATGGCCGGCCCCGCCGTCGGGAAGGTCGTCGCGGGTTACCGAGGTGATCACCGCGTACCCCAGTCCTAGTTCCTTTGCGGCGCTGGCCACGCGCAGGGCCTCCCCCCCGTCCGGGGGCTGCGGCGGGCCGTGGGCCACGTTGCAGAACGCGCAGTCCCTGCTGCACAGGGCGCCCAGAATCATAAAGGTCGCGGTCCGGCTGCCGTAGCATTCCATGCGGTTGGGGCAGTTTGCCTCTTTGCACACGGTGTTCAGGGCATAGCGGGACAAAAGGCCATTCACCCTGGCAAGGTTTTCCCCGCCCTGGATTTTTATTTTCAGCCACTCCGGTTTGCGCGGCGCGGGACGGGCGCTACTCATAGCCGAAGACCTCTTTCAGTTTTCGCGCAACAAGGCTTTTCGCCTCATCCATGGGGACTTCCCTTCCCGTGATTTTTTTTATCGACGTGACGCCCTTCGCCCGTATCCCGCAGGGCACGATCCAGGCAAAGTGTTCCAGGTTCGTGTTCACATTCAAGGCAAAACCGTGCATCGTCACGCAGCGCGAAATCGAAAGCCCTATGGCCGCGATCTTCTCCTCGCCCGCCCACACGCCTATGTACCGGTCTTTGCGCCCGGCCCGAATGCCCCACCCTTCCCAAAGGCTTTGGATCAGGCTTTCCTCCACTTGGTGGACAAAGCGTTTGGGGCTTTTCCCCGCTATGCCCAGGCCGCAGATCAGATATCCCACAAGCTGTCCCGGCCCGTGGTAGGTAACCTCGCCCCCCCGCTCTATGCGGACGGTTTTGATTCCCAGGCGGGAAGCGGCGCCCGGCGCAAGCAGAATATCATCCTCCGCGGCGCGCCGCCCCAGGGTAATGACCGGCGGGTGTTCAAGAAGAATGAGGGTGTCGGGAATCTCCCCCCGTATGCGCTTCTCCTGCGCGGCTCTCTGCGCGGCAAGGGCTTCCCCGTATTCCATGACCCCTGCCTCAACAATTTCCAGTTTCATATACGATACTTAAATGTAACCGATAGAAGCGCGATGGGGAAGGGTTCGGGCACCTTATTCAGCAATTCCGATTTCAAAACGAAAATCACAAGAAATGCGGTTTTTACGAGAGCCTGTTCCAACAACCCATTTATAATTTCACTCCGATTCGGAATTTTGGCGCATTTGCGGCGTAAAACGCCGCAAACCGGGCTTTTCGCTCCAATTCCTCGTGCTTGCTTCGCAAGC
>JAISXE010000328.1 GCA_031270615.1 Spirochaetia bacterium | reverse complement strand
TTGAAAAAAAGGGGGAGATCCTTGATGGATAACATCGCAAAGAGTAACGAATTCAGTTTTCGCGTGGATACAGATTGGGCAAAACTTCCTGCGGGCTGGAGTTTTTTTGAGGTTGCCGATGTCGCGACCGATTCCCAGGACCGGGTTTTTGTTTTTTGCCGGGGCGAACATCCTGTTATGGTGTTCGCAAGGGACGGCTCGTTTCTTTTTTCCTGGGGGGAGGGGCTTTTTAAGCGGGCCCACGGTATAACCATAGGCCCTGAGGACAGCCTGTACTGTGTTGACGATCTTGACCATACGGTAAAAAAATTTACTCCTGAGGGGAAACTTCTGTTGACTGTCGGAACACCGGGAAAACCTGCTGCCTTTCAGGGCGGTGCCCCTTTTAACCAGCCCACAAAGGTTGCGCTGGAACCCGGAACCGGGGCTTTTTATGTTTCCGATGGCTACGGGAACGCCAGGGTTCATAAATATTCGGTGGAAGGCGAATTGCTTTTTTCCTGGGGACGATTCGGTTCCGATCCGGGGGAATTCAATCTGGTACATTCTGTCTGCACGGACAGACAGGGCCGCGTCTATGTGGCGGACCGGGAAAGCCACCGCATTCAGGTTTTTGACGATACCGGACGCTACATTACCCAATGGAATAATCTGCACAGGCCCTGCGGGTTTTTCATAACTCAAGGAGCGCCCCAGCTTGCCATTATCGGGCAAATACCCCCCTCGCTTAAAGTCAATACCCGGTATCCGAATCTTGGCGCCCGTATTACGATCCACAGCCTTGACGGGAAGCGGCTTGCCTCTATTGGCGAAACAAGCCCGGGCGAAGAGCTGCCGACGCAATTTCTGGCACCGCACGGCATCGCTACAGATTCCCGAGGGGATATTTATATCGGTGAAGTTGCCTATAGTCATTTTGGTGAAGCGTCAACGCCTCCGCCCTGGAAACGGCGGTGTTTTCGAAAATTGATCCGGCTTGTATGATTTTTACTTGTATATCGAGCGAAAATGAATTAGGTCCGGAAAAGTTGCTCGCTTGAAGAAATAAAAAAACCGTGAAGATATTCCTGGGGAGTATTTTATGGATAGTATGAGCTACATATTTTTTTAAGGATAAAACACATGAACAAAAAACCAGATTTTCTTACCTTCAGCGAAGAGCGCCTCAGAGCCTGGTGCAACCGGGTTTTGAAAAAATGCTGCG
This sequence comes from Spirochaetia bacterium, assembly GCA_031270615.1. Classification (GTDB taxonomy): domain Bacteria; phylum Spirochaetota; class Spirochaetia; order DTKZ01; family DTKZ01; genus JAISAF01. Next base: position 2,080 of record JAISXE010000328.1, on the reverse strand, counting down.
GGGTCACGGACGATTATGCCGATGCGGTAAGCGGCGCGCTGGTGTCGGCGAACCTGCGGGGGGTAGACACGCACGGGGTCAACCTTCTTCAGTATTACGTCAGGCGCTATAGGAACATCCCCCACGGGGAGATCCGAGTTACGGCCGATGCGCCCGCCTTCTGCCACATCGACGGGGGCGGACACATGGGGCCCGCAGTTTCCGTTTTCGCGATGGACAAGGCCATGGAAAAGGCCGACGCCTGCGGCGTCGGGCTGGCCCTCGCGGAAAACTCCTCGCACTTTGGGGCGACAGGGTATTACACCTGCCGGGCTGCGAGCAAGGGCTATATAGGCCTCGCCGCGACGGTGGCCTACAAGTCGATGGCCCCCTGGGGCGGGCTGGAAAACTTTATCGGCAACAACCCGTTTTCCCTCTCGTTCCCCTGGCGGGAGTTCCCCATCATGCTGGACATCTCCAATTCCGTCACGGCGCGCAACAAGATCATCAACTACGCGCGGGAGGGCTGGGAATTGCCCGAGGGCTGGGCGACCGACTCAGAAGGCGCGCCCACGACCGACGCGCGGAAAGCCCTGGAGGGTTTTCTGCAGCCCATAGCCGGGTACAAGGGGGTGGGGATCGCCATGATGGTCGAGATCATCGTTGGGACGCTCGCCCACGGGCAGTACGCCACGGGCATCAAGCCCAACGCCGACCCGCAGGGGCCGCAGAACGTCCCCCACCTGTTTATGGCGGTCAAGGGCGACTGCTTCATGGCAAAAGAGGAGATCGGCAGGACCCTGGAAAAGTTCGTCTCCGATTTCCGCGCCGTAAAGCGCATGAAGGGCGTGGACAGGCTTCTGCTGCCGGGCGAGATTGAATACAGCCGCGAGCAGGAATGCAAAAAAAACGGGGTGCCGCTTACCCGCGCGCTTGTTGAGGAGCTGAACGGATTCGCGCGGGAATTCGGCGCGGATGCGTTATAGTCCTTGCCCTGGATGCATGGACAACCAGCCCCGGCCCGGAAAACGAGCGCGAAAAGCGTGTTTGTGATAACAAGGCTTCCGGGCAAGATGCCCTAAAAAGCCCTTGGCGTATACATAGGTTAATGGCCGAGCCGAAAAAAATGCGCCAAGTCGACCACCATGCCGCAGGCAATTCCCGCAACTACCTGCTTCTGGGCCGCTGCTTGCTTTCCCCGCCCGCTTGCGGCTATACTCAAAGCATGAAGAGAATAGTCGTTTTACTGGCCGAGGGTTTTGAGGAAGTCGAGGCCGCGACGCCCATAGATTTTCTGCGCCGCGCCGGCCTGGAGGTCATTACGGCGGGCGTCAGCGGGAAAACCGTGACAGGCGCGCACGGCGTCCCCTTTACGGCGGACGTTCTTCTCAAAGACGTTCCGGCGGAGCTTGAGGGCGTTGTCATTCCCGGGGGTATGCCCGGCGCGGCGAACATAGCGAAATCCGCCGTGGCCGTGGAGCTTGTCAAAAGGCTTTCCGCCGCCGGGAAACTTGTGGCCGCCATCTGCGCCGCGCCGGGGGTTGTTCTTGGCCCGAACGGTTTTTTGAAAGGGAAACGCTTCACCTGCTATCCCGGCTTCGAGAAGGACGTGTCCGGCGCTTCTTTCAGCGAGGAGAGGGTTGTTGTTGACGGGAACCTTGTCACCTCCCGCGGTCCCGGAACCGCCGCGGAGTTCGCCCTCACGATTGTCGGGCACCTTGCGGGAAGAGAGGCGGCGGACAGGATTCACAAAGACACCCTGCAAGAATAGCTCTGCCGCAAGGCGGCCCGCCGAGGAAGGCAATCGCGCCAGGGGCTGGCCGCGGTTTTCTTTAAGGCCGTACAAGCAGGCAATTTTTGCCCTGGCAAAAATTGCCCCGGAAATTGCGGGGGCTGGTCGCATCCCTGCGGGATGCCGCTCGCCCATGCATCCTGGGAAATCGCGTGATAGCCCCCAGGGTTCTACCGGATAAACAACACCTTGCCTGAATGCAGGGCGATTGCCTGCAATCGCGGTCGCGGTTTATCGGCCTTTCGCGATTTCCTGATTGCAACCACTGGGCGAAGCCCCGCAAAATCACGCAATTTCCGTGCTTGAAGC
>JAISXE010000315.1 GCA_031270615.1 Spirochaetia bacterium | reverse complement strand
GCTTGCGAAGCAAGCACGAGGAATTGGAGCGAAAAGCCCGGTTTGCGGCGTTTTACGCCGCAAATGCGCCAAAATTCCGAATCGGAGTGAAATTATAAATGGGTTGTTGGAACAGGCTCCCATAAAAACCGCATTTCTTGTGATTTTCGTTTTGAAATCGGAATTGCTGCCTTCGGACAGCGTACCCTTGAACAAGTTTTTCGACTATGCTATACTCCCCGAAAGTCCATGGAAGATGTTCAAAGCGGGAAAAGCGCGTTTAAATTCAAGATTGACGGGGTGTTCGAGGGGCCTTTGGATCTGCTGCTCAACCTCATCAAAACGAACGAGATGAATATTTACGATATTCCCATTACGAAAATCACGGAGCAGTATCTGGCGTATCTGGCTCTTGCCGTCAAGATCAATTTGGAAAATATCACGGAATTTTATCTGGAAGCCGCCACGCTGCTGTTTATAAAATCCCGCATGCTCCTGCCCATAGACGACCTGTCGGAGGAATTCGAGGACCCGCGGAAGGAGCTTGTGGAAAAACTTATTGAATACCAGAGGATCAAAAAGCTGTCCGATATGATTGGCGAGAAGGAACGGGAGACGGAATGGATTTTCGAGCGGAAGAACCGACAGAGGACGCTGCCTTTCGCGGACGAGGATTTGTGGGAGGAAATCGAGATCGGGGATCTCATAAAAACTTTCAGCGCCATTATCGGTTCCCTTTCTTCTTCGACGAAGATTCTGGAGCTGTACGAGGAGGTCTCGGTAAACGAGAAGCTGACGCTGATCCAGGAATATCTTGAGACAAAGAAGGATTTCCTTTTCACCGATTTGCTTACCCGCTCCAATTCGCTTTTCGACATTATCTGCGCCTTTCTTGCGATGCTGGAAGCGGTCAAGATGAAGACAATACGGGTTTACCAAAACACGATTTTCGGCGATATTCGAATCACGGCTACGGCGGCGGAAGGCCGGCAGGAGGAAGATTCTGGAAACGCAGACGGCGCTGGTTGAGGCGGTGCTTTTTTTGGAGGCAGACCCCATTGACGAGAAAACCCTGTGCCGCAGGACGGAACTGCCGAAAGAGGCGGTGGACGCGGCGCTGGAGGCTTTGAGGGAACAATACTCCCTGCCGGAGCATGGCATCGAACTGCTCATGCTGGGCGGCGGGTATATGTTCGCGCCGAAAAAGCAGTTGTGGGAGCGCCTGAAAGGCCATTACGGCAGGAAAAACGACAACCGCCTTTCGCGCGCCGCGCTGGAAACCTTGTCGATTATTGCCTATTCCCAGCCCATCACACGGGGGGAAATCGAGACCCTGCGCGGCGTTGCCGCCGACAACATGATCCGGCTTCTTATGGATCGCAAACTTATCGACGAGGCGGGGAAAAAAGACGCGCCGGGGAAACCCATGCAGTACAAGACGACAAAAGACTTTCTCAAGTTGTTTCGGCTTGCCAGCATCGCCGACCTTCCGAAGCTGGACGAACAGGATAGGGAGAGGTTCGCGCTGAATGGCTAATACGGACGGACAAATGCGGCTTCAGGTTTTTCTGGCCCACGCGGGCGTCGCTTCCCGGCGCGCGTGCGAGGAGTTCATCAAGGACGGGCTGGTAAAGGTGAATGGCAGGATCGTGACGGAGCTTGGTTCCAAAGTGGGGGAGGAGGACGCGGTTGTTTTCCGGCGGCGCAGGGTGTACCCGGTCAGGAACTTTGTGTACCTGGCTTTGAACAAGCCGCCGAAATTCCTGTCCACAACAGACGACCCGCAGGGGCGGCCCCTGGCCCTTGACCTTCTGAAGCCCGGCTTCGATATGCGGCTGTATCCTGTGGGCAGGCTGGATTTTCTTTCCTCGGGGCTTATTTTTTTTACGAACGACGGGGAGTTCACGCAGGCGGTCTCCCACCCCCGGTCGGAGGTCGAAAAGGAATACCTCGTCGAAACGTCGAAGGATATCCCCGAGGACTTTCTTAGGGATTACCAGAAGGGCATCACCGTGGGGGGGGAGCGTTACCGGCTGAAATCCTATGTCCTGAAAAGCCCCACTGTCGTCTCGCTTGTGCTGGGGGAGGGGAAAAACCGGGAGATACGCAACGCATTTGCCTCCTGCGGCCTGTATCCCACACGGGTGCACCGGGTGCGCATAGGCGCGGTAACGCTGAAAGGTCTCAGGCCGGGGGAATTCCGCCGTTTAAGCCCCGGGGAGGTGGCCGCATTCTTGAAAAAGGGGAAAGCTCATGGTAGTAGCAATTGACGGGCCCGCCGGGGTCGGGAAAAGCAGCGTGGCGGAGATGATTGCCCGCAGGCGCGGCTTTCTGTTTTTGAACTCCGGGAATTTCTACCGCGCCGTTACCTGGAAGGCGATGGAGGGGGGGACCCCCCTTGACGACGAGGATGCCATTGCCGGTGTCGCGCGGGACATGGATGTTTCCATCAAGGACGGGGATCTCGCCATCGACGGCGTAGGCCGCGGGGAGGCGCTCCACACCGACAGGATTGACGCCTGGGTCGCGAGGCATTCCGCCATCGTGCCGGTGCGCCGCGAGGTGAACCGCCGCCTGCGTGAAATCGCCGCTGCCCGCGACATCGTCATGGAAGGTCGGGACATCACGACGGTCGTCTTTCCCGACGCCGAGGTCAAAATCTTCCTTGACGCGAAACCGGAAACGCGGGCCAGGCGGCGCTTTTTGCAGGGGACGAGCGGGCTTCCCGAAACGGAAATCGCCGAGGCCCTCCGCGAGCGGGACCGGATCGACACCCACAAAACAGAGGGCAGCCTGGCGCGTTCCCAGGACGCGCACTACATTGACACTTCGGACTTGACTCTAAACGAAGTTTGTGACAGAGTATTAGCGTTAGTACCGCAAAAGAAGATCATCGGCAGGGGTTATATGGCAGAAAACGAAAACAAAACGTCAGAACCAGTTCAGAGTCCCTTACAGGAAGAACTGCAGGAACAGTACCTCAAAACTCTCGATGAATTGGAAGAAGGCCAGCTCGTCGAGGGCAGGGTCGTGGAAATCGGTCCGGACAGTGTCTTTGTCGATGTGGGTTACAAATCCGAAGGCAAGATCCCGCTGGGCGAATTCCCGGACGCCCCGAAAATCGGAGACACGGTTCAGGTCGTCCTGATGAAAAAAGAAAACAGGGCGGGCGAACTCATCGTCTCGAAGCAGAAGGCGGACGAAAAGCTTTTTTGGAAACAGCTCAAGTCCTGTTTCCAGGACCACACGCCCATCAGGGGAAAAATAACGAAGACCATCAAGGGCGGCTTTGAGGTGGATCTGGGTTTCGGCATTTCCGGCTTCAATCCCATCTCAAAGATCGACACGCACAGAGTTGAGGACCCGGAAAAATACATCGACATGGAGTCCGATTTCCTGGTGGAGAGAATCTACAACGAAAACAGAATCAATATCATTCTGTCGCGGAGGAACTGGCTGGAAGAGGAAACGGCCAGAAAACGGGAGAATTTCTTTGCTAATACCCAGATCGGCGACGAGGTGGAGGGAACGGTGAAAAGCTTTACCTCCTTTGGCGCTTTCGTCGATTTGGGCGGCTTCGACGGCCTTCTGCATATCAACGATATGAGCTGGGGCCACGTCACCCGGCCCAAGGACTATGTGAAAAAGGGCCAAAAGATACGCCTGAAGGTCATCAAGCTTGACACCGGGACCCGGAAGATCAACCTTTCCCTGAAGCATTTCGAGGAAGACCCCTGGCTTCATTTTGAGGAAAGCTTTGCCGTGGGCGATGTCATCAAAGGCAGGGTCACAAAGCTCGCGGATTTCGGCGCTTTCATAGAAATCGCCGAGGGCATTGAGGGGCTTGCCCATATTTCCGAGTTCTCCTGGGTCAAGCGGATCAACCACCCCAAGGAAATCCTGAAAACCGGGGACGAGGTCGAGGCGAAGATTCTCGCTTACGACATAGAGGCCGGGCGCATTTCCCTGGGACTCAAGCAGGTGCATCTGAATCCCTGGGACGAAATCGGCGAAAAATACCCCAGGGGGATGCGGCTGGCGCGCAAGGTAAAGAAAATCACCGGATCGGGGGCCTTTATCGAACTGGAGGAAGGCATCGACGGGTTCCTGCACGCGGACGATCTTTCCTGGATCAAGAAAATCAAAAATCCCGGCTCCGTCCTCAAAGAGGGCGACGAGGTGGAGGTGATCGTCATCGACATATACCCCGAGGAGCGGAATATCCGCCTGGGCGTGAAACAACTTTCCGAAGATCCCTGGATATCCTTGAAAAAAGCCTATCCCGAGCGCAGCATCATCGAAGGCGAGATAACGAACATTACGGATTTCGGCATTTTCGTGAAGGTCCAGGGCGGGATCGAGGGCCTCATCAGCAAGATGAACATCGCCGAGCGAGCAAACGACGATGTGGACGAGGCGATGAAAAAGTTTTCCGTTGGGGACACGATCAAGGCCGTTGTGCTGGAAATCAACCCGTCCAGGCAGAAACTGGCGCTTTCCCTTCGGGAATTCCAAAAGAAACAGCAGAGGGAAGAACTGCAAAAATACATACAGGACGGGGATTCAGGATCGACCTTCACGCTGGGGGATTTCCTGAAAGACAAGGAAAATGCCTAAAGCCGGGTAAAGTAAGAACCTATGTTCAGCCAGGCCATCGATCCGAAAAAATTCGAGACTTTTGTTGAGATCAACAATCTCATCAACAAAACGGACCACGATGATTTCCAGGTCCTTTTGACAACGATCCTTGAGTCGGCGATGCGTTTGGTGGGGGGGGAGGCTTCCTCCCTGCTCCTCGCGGAAAGGGAAAGCCAAAAGCTTTCTTTCGAGATCGCCCTGGGCTGCCGGGGACCGGAAATAAGGCGTTTTTCGCCCGGCCCGCACGACGGCATAGCCGGCCGGGTCGCGGAACGCGGAATGTCCCTCATCGTGAACGAGGGGGAAAAAGACGGGGAATTTTTCTCCGCCCTCAGCGGGCAAATGGGCTTCCCGGCGGTTTCCATCGCGGTCGCTCCCCTGATCACAAAGGACAGAACCATCGGCGTCGTCGAAATCATCAACAAGAAAGGGGGCGGGCGTTTCAGCCAGGAAGACCTGGACTGGCTGGAAGTTTTCGCGGCGCAGTCGGCTTTGGCCATCCGGAATATGCAGAGCTTCCAGAACGCGCGCGAGGAAATCGGGATCCTCCGCGACCAGGTGGCTTCCAAAACCGGGTTTCACACCTTCATCGGTATAAGCGAGGCCATCAAAGAAAAAATCGCCATAGCGAAAAAAGTGGCGGCCTCCGATTCCTCAGTTCTGATTCTCGGGGAAAGCGGGGTGGGGAAGGAGCTTTTCGCGGAGCTGATACACCTGCACAGCCAGCGCAGGGCGGGTCCCTTTGTCAGGGTGAACTGCTCGGCCCTGCCGGAAGGGCTTCTTGAAAGCGAGCTTTTCGGCCATGTGAAAGGTGCCTTTACCGACGCGACTTCCATGAGGCGCGGAAGGTTCGAGCTTGCCGGCGGCGGCACAATCTTTCTCGACGAAATCGGGGACATATCCCTGACGCTTCAGGCAAAGCTTCTGCGGGTCTTGCAGCACAAGGTTTTCGAGCGCGTGGGATCCGCCGATCCGGTTTCCGCGGATGTGCGCATCGTGGCGGCCACGAACAAGGACATCGAAAAGGAAGTGGAGAAGGGGAGTTTCCGCAGCGATTTGTACTACCGGCTAAACGTGCTTCCCCTGTATGTTCCCCCGCTGAGGCAGAGGCCGGAGGACATCATGGAGCTGGCGAATTTCTTTTTGAAGAAATTCAACCAGGAGGTAAACAAAAAGATCAAGGGGTTTTCCGAGGCGGCAACGCAGCAGATGTTTACGTATTCCTGGCCGGGAAACGTGAGGGAGCTTGAAAACGCCATTGAGCGGGCCGTCGTTATGGCGCGGGATGACGTGATACGGCAGGAGGACCTGCTTCTGCCTGTGGGAAGGGGAAACACCGGGGACAACTACAGCGGAAAAACCTTCAAGGAAGCGGTGCAGTGTTTCAAGAAATATTTTCTTGCCGAGACCCTGAAAGCCCACAAATGGAACCAGACGGAGACGGCAAAAACCCTGGGTATTCAGCGGACATATTTGACAAAGCTTGTAAAAGAACTGGAAATAAACAAGTAAGGAGTTTTCGATGGCGACAGCGGAGCAGGCTGCAGAGCAGCGGAATTTTATCGACGCGCTTTCCTCGTTCGTGCAGCACAGACGAAAAGCGTTTGTTTTTCTGGCAATAATCGTGGTTGCCGGCCTTGTCGGGCTTGTGGTTGTGCTGCAATTCAGAAAGGGCCGGCAGGAAACCTCGCTGGTGCGGCTTGATGCGGTGGAAAAGCAAAACGCCCGGTGGGTGGAGGCGCGGGACGAAGCGGACAAGGAAAACGCGGCAGCGGATGTCGTTTCCGGCGCGCAGTCCCTTGAAACGGATCTCACGCGGGAGGCCGAAGCGCTTGCCGCGGAATACGATGGCTTGTACGCGCAGGCGCGGGCCTTCGACATACTGGCCTCCGTCGCTTTCAAAAAGAAGGAATACGGGGAGGCCGCAGGGATATGGACGACGCTTGCCGAAAAGCACGCAAAAAGCTATGTGGCGCCTTTCGCGCTTTTGAATGCGGCCGCAGCCTGGGAAGAGGCGGGCGATCCGGAGAAGGCCGCAGAGGCGCTGCGGCGCGTCACGGAAAATTTCTCCGGGGCCTTTCCCGATATGCCGCGGGTCTTTCTCCTTCTGGGGAGGATCGCCGAAAGCACCGGGAAGTTTGAAGAGGCCAAAACGTATTACAACCGCCTTTTTGACGACTACCCGGGCAGCAGTTGGACAAAACTGGCCCATAATCGTATAATCCGTTTACAGATAGAGAATAAAATCTCAAAGTAGAAGAAATTATGGCGGGAAACAGAAAAAGATTGAAAATTTTTGAAACACGGTATTTTGGTTTCGTGATTGCCGCAGGCACGGTTGCCGTGCTTCTTCTTACCCGGCAGATTACCTCCGTGCCCGACTGGATAGAACTGAAGGTCCTTGACGCGCATTTCAATTTAAAGAAAACGACCCAAAGCGAGCAGATTCGGGAAAGCGTTACCCAGGAAGACCGCAACCCCGATATTTCGCCTGATATCACGATTTTCGGAATCGACTTCGCAAGCCTGAACGCCTTCGGTCGCTGGCCTTTTCCCCGCTACCGCCACGCGAACCTGCTTGACGCGTTGAGCAATATCCAGAACCAGGGCGACAGGGAAAACGCGATTTTTGTGGATATTTTCTTTATTGAACCCGACACCCAGCAGGCGGTCAACGACGCGCTCCTTACCGAAAGCATACAAAACAACGGCAGGGTTTTTCTGGAAACCGTCCTGGACCTGAACCCCCCGCCCGCCGGCACCGGGGACGAGTTTTTCGGCAGGCAGGAAGCCCTATACTCGGAGTTCGGTTCGCTGAAGGTTTCGGGCAATTGGGAAAAGCTGACGCCCTTTTACGGCCTTCAGCCGCCGCTTATCCCCTACGGAAAAGCGGCGCGGGGATACGGGCACGCGAATTATCTGGAAGATTACGACAAGATATACCGCAGGCAGCCCCTGGTGGCCCGCTCTTCGCGGCTTGTCGAAACGCTGAAACTGGATGACATCGCCTCCGGCTATGCGCTGGACAGGGAAAACTACGAATGGCTGTGCTGGACGGACACGGAAGGCATCGACCATGTCGCCCCGTACCCCCTGACGGAAGCCGCGCTTACTTCCCTGAAAAAACAAATGCAGCGCGGCGCGCCGCTCAGGGAAGAGGACATTGACGGCGATGGGAAAACCGATCTCAGCTACTATACGCTGAAAAAATACCGGGACAATTTTACCCCTGCGGTTACGCTTTCCCTTGCCTTGAACTACTTCGGGAAGACCCTGGGCGACATAGAGGTTGTCCTAGGCAGCCATATACGCATACCTTCCCCAAAATACTTTGACGCCAAAAACGAAAGCTGGATACCCTACCGCGTCCCCGGCGGGGATGCGGAGCTTCAGGAAATCCTTATCCCCATAAACGAAAACGCGGAGATGCTGGTCAATTACATGGGTGCCCCTTCGACCTCGGACGGGGAGGGGACTTTCCCGGTCCGTTCCTACGCGACATACGCCTCCCGCGTTCCCGGCCCGGACCCCTCGGCCTGGCCGCGGACCTGGGCCCTGCGCAATAAAATCGTCATGCTCGGCTCGTTTACCCAGGGAATGGCTGCGGACGAAAAGCCGACCCCCTTCGGGTTGATGTTCGGGGTGGAGATACACGCGAACGCCCTGAACACAATCCTCATGAACAAATTCCTGACCCACGCTCCCTGGTGGCTCGATATGCTCATCCTCTGCTTTCTGGCACTGGGCATAGCTTTTCTTGCCTCCCGTTTTTCGCCGCTCCTGTCCGGCCTCGCGGTCATCCTCGCGGTCATCGCGTATTTCATTCTGACGACATTCATATTCGACTACCACGCGCTTATCCTGAATTTTTCCCTACCGGCGATAGCCTCGGTAGTCACTTTCACGGCCATTGTCGTCTACCGCACCATGACGGAAGAAAGGGAAAAAAGGCTGATCAGGGAAATGTTCGGAAAATACGTAAGCCCCCAGGTGGTAGACGAGCTTCTGAAAAAACCCCCGGAGCTTGGCGGCGTGGACCGGGAACTGACCGTTTTCTTCTCCGATATCCGGGGCTTCACCACCATGTCGGAGAGCATGACGCCCCAGGAACTGGTAAACCACCTGAATATTTATCTGACCGCGATGACCGATATAATCGTCAAGGAATACAACGGGACCCTGGACAAATATGTGGGGGACGAAATCATGTGCTTCTGGGGCGCCCCGCTGCCGCAGATGGACCATGCCATACTTGCCTGCAAATGCGCCTGCAAACAAATGAAGGCCCTGCATGATCTGAACAAGGGCTGGCCCAAAGAAAAACACATCAACATCGGCATAGGCATCAACTCCGGTATCATGACGGTCGGTAACATGGGCTCGCCGGGACGGATGAACTATACCCTGATGGGCGATAACGTGAACCTGGGTGCCCGCCTTGAAGGGACAAACAAGGCATATTCCACCAATATCATCTTAAGCGAGTATACCTACGGCCTGGTAAAAGACCGGGTGGTAGTCCGCGAACTGGATAATATACGGGTAAAAGGGAAAAACAAACCCGTTGTTATTTATGAATTAATTGACGTGCCGGAGGAAGGCTTCGATGCTTCGGGACTCATACCGGACAAAACGGTACATTAAAACCCTGCAAAACCTCTTCGCGGTTGCGGCCTTCCTGCTGGTTTTTTCCTCCTGTGGCCTGGAGAAGCTCATATATTTGTATCCTGTGGAAGACTGGAGGGTGCAGAGAGACGGCTTGGCGAACGGGCTCGTGTTTTACCACAACACGGAGAACAATGGCCTTATTTCAAGCCAGAATTTTCTTGGATACGAAGTATTCTACAAATTCTATCTTGAGAGTTCCGCCACAGGCGGCATCGAAGCGGACAGAAGCTATTTCTATGAGCGCTATATCTCCAGCGAGGCCGCCATAACGGCCCAGGGGTTCCTGCCCCTGCACCGGACGGCGGACAACCTCTCGGCCATGCCGCCCGCGAACCCGCTGCAGCGCCCGAACCGGCCCTTCCTTCCCGTGTCCTCATCGGGAACCTATACCTATGCCATCAATTTTCCCACCGGCGCGGGAACCGGGCTGACCAATATCTGGGGCGCCTCGATTTCAATCGCCGCGCCTTCCCAGACCGACCAGCCTGTCTTCAGGATTTTTAACGGCGATTATCTTTTGAATCCTTCGCTTGCTTTGGCGAACTACTTTTACCTCTACAGGATCCTCAATACGACACAGAATAACCACCGGAAAAGCTTTTTACCGAGATCCAATACCACATCAACGGAAACAACCGCTTCCATACCGCCGGAAACAATAAATTACAGCTATTACAATAATTCGGGGGATCCGGACATGCAGCGCGTGTCCGGGTACACGCCGGGGAGCAACCTGTGCGTTGGTTTTTGCGTCGTCGCATACGGAAGGGACGACAACTTCAGTCCCATCTACAGCGAAGCGATTGTCATAAACGCCGGTCCGGCGTATGGGATATATGTCCAATTTTGAGGGATGGATAAAAGAAAGGTGCCGGTCAATTTTGTTACCATAGGGCTTATCCACATCGTAATCGGTTTCGGGTTGTCGCTTTTCTTTTGCTATGTCCTGAAAAAAAACTTCATCGGCAAAGTCTGGGGTGCCGCCCTGGTTGGAACCGCCGGGTCTTTTACGGGGGGTCTTGCCAATGTTCTTGTGCAGGATATCAGGTTTTTAAGCCTCGTGTTTTTTTCCGTCAACATAATCCCGCCGTGCATCGTGTCGTGCCTGTTTCTGTGGATCTTCAACAAAATAAGCAGCGCCCCGGAAACGTATTAGCCTGAAACCCGTCCAAAA
>JAISXE010000167.1 GCA_031270615.1 Spirochaetia bacterium | reverse complement strand
ACTGCCCTGCGCGGTGGCGGGCTGCGCGAACCACGCCGTTTCCTTCAGGAACGTGTGCTACGGCCATATCGAGGACAAGGAAGCCTACCGAAAAGAGCTTTTTTCGTATCTGGAAAAGGAGGAAAAGTTTATCGGGCTGAATCTGGCGAATGTGCCTCTTGAGGGCCTGGAACTGAATGGCAAGGTTTTTTTGCTTGTGGATTTTAACGGCGCGCGGATCAGGAATGTCGTTACCCGCAACCTGCTCCTCCACATGTGTTTCTACGATTACGCGGTTTTTGAAAACTGCAAGACCCTCGACACAAAGTACACCAACTGCGTTTTCGCCGGGGCGCGGTTTAGCGACACGCTTTTTGAAGGCTCGAACATGCTGCAAAATAATTTCAATAACAGCGTTATGCGGAACGTCATGTTCAACGAGTCTGATTTGTACAATTCCCGCTTTCTCGCGGGCGATCTGGAAGACAGCGGTTTTCGCGACTGCAATCTGAAAAACGTGGATTTCCGGCGCAGTATCCGCCGGAACGTCACGTTCAAATATTCCAACCCCGAGGACGCGATTTTCGATGAAAAGGAAATGCCATGAGGCTGTACTACCATTTAAGCCTGCCCTACCTGACCAACACCTACCTGGTCGGCCCGGCGGGGGGCGGGGACGCGATTGTCATCGATCCGGGGGCTATGGACGTGCAGCTTCTTGAACTGGTCGAAAAGCACCGCTACTATATCCGTTCCATTCTTGTGACCAACCCGGACCCGGCCCACACGGGCGGCATCAAAACGCTGCTCAAGATTTACGAGGCGGCTATTTATTCCGGCCAGCAGCATCAGGGCGATTTCCCGAACAAATGCGTTTTCGGGGGGGAAACCGTCAGCCTGCACGGTTTCCAAATCCAGGTTCTCAGCGCCCAGGGGTTTTCCCGCGAGGCGGTAATGTACAGAATCGAGAATTGCCTGTTTTCCGGCGATGCCATAACGGCCGGCATGGTCGGAAACGTGGCGAATGTTTTCAGCAGGGCGCTGCTCGTTTCCCGGCTGAAAGAGACTTTCAGCCGGCTGCCTCCTGAGACCCTCCTTTTCCCGGCTTCGGGACCGCCCACGACGCTCGAACTTGAGAGGAATTTCAATCCGGATCTTTCCCCGCAGCCGCAGAAAGAAGGCCGCCCGCCGGCTTTTTGACCGATTTATGGTTCGCGTTTGTCGCTGTGGCCAGTGGTTTTTTTTAGTTCTTCCGCGTAAGGTGGGTTTTTTATCCCGGGGAAAAGGATGCCCGCAAGCTCCCGGAAATCCGGCGGGACGGGCGCGCGGAAGGTCCTTTTGTTTTCCTCGCCGGGCAGCACCAGGGAAAGCCGCCCCGCGTGGAGCATCAGGGGCGCTTCCGGAAAGCCCGGGTCCGCGCGCCCGTAGGCGGTGTCCCCGAGGATCGGGCAGCCCAGGCTTTTCATGTGGACCCGCAGTTGGTGGGTCCTGCCCGTTTTTGGCGACAGCCGCACGAGGCTGTAGCCCGCGCATTCGGCAAGCACGCGGTAGCGGGTTTCGGCGGCTTTCCCGCCGGAGGCGGAATGCACAAAAAGCTGCCGTCGGCGGGGGTCCCGCTTTATGAATCCTTCGATTACCCCCTCGGACCGGGGCGGGTGCCCCTTCACGATGGCAAGATACCTCTTTTTCACGCGGCGGCCCCGGAACTGGCTCGCGAGGCATTCAAGGCTTTGCGGGTCCTTGGCCGCGATAAGAAGCCCGCTCGTGTCCTTGTCCAGCCGGTGGACGATGCCGGGGCGCAGCTTCTCGTCTGGGAACCTGGCCGCGATTTCCCGCGCGTGGTACAAAAGCCCCTGTACCAGGGTGCCGCTTCGCGTGCCGCTGCCGGGGTGGACCACCAGGGCGCGGGGTTTGTTCACCACGATGACATGCTCGTCCTCATACAGGATATCGAGGTCCATTTTTTCCGGCTCGTAGCGCGGGGCCTCCTCCTCGCGCAGCACGATTTCAAGCAGGTCGCCCGGCTTGACGGGCTTGGAGAGGCGCGCGGGTTTTCCGTTGATCCGGATTTCCTCCAGGGAGTTTTTGAGCTGGCTGCGGCTGCACAGGCCGTCCAGCGCGGCAAGATACTTGTCCGCGCGCGTTCCGGGCCTGACATCCGGCGGCACGGCAAACGAAAGGCGTTTCGTCATCCTGCTTTCTACCTTGTTTTCTCCGGCTCGTCCAGCTCGATGAAAAAATCAACGGCGGCAAGAAGCGCGGAAAGGCTTATGCTGATCAGGATGACATTCCGCGTGTCGCTCTCGGAGCGCGACACGCGCTCCGCGCTTGCGAAGGGCCCGGGGGCGTAGCTGGAGTTGAAACCATGCATGGCATAGCGGCCCGTGTCATACGCGAAAGACGAAAAGAAATAGGCAAAGGGGAACAGGCCCAGGGTAATGATCTCCGCCCGCCTGAGGGCGCGTATCCCGTAGGGGAACTCATCGGGGGCATAAGGCTCCGGCGTTGTGTCCACCGGGGGGGAAGCGGGGGCCTCGCTTTGCGCGGCAAGGGAGCATAGCGGAAACAGGAACACAAAAACGAGGAGAAGGAATTTTCCCGTCACGCGTCCCTCCTGCCGAAAAGGACGGTGCCCAGGCGCACCAGGGTTGCCCCCTCCTCGATGGCGATTTCAAAATCGGAACTCATGCCCATGGACAGGGTATCCGGCCGGCAGGAAGCGGGAACGAGCCGCAGCAGCCTGTCCATGCAGGCATTCAGGTTCCTGAACGCCCTGCGGATTTCCCCCTCGTCCTGGGTCAGCGGCCCCACCGTCATAAGGCCCCGGAGCCTTAAAGGGGCAAGAAGGAGTATCCCGTCCAGGTCCCGCTCCAGGTCCTCGAAACTCCCGTACCCGCTTTTTGAAGCCTCCCCGGAGGTATTCAGCTCCAAAAGGATGTTGGCGGTTTTCCCCAAGGCCTCAAGACGCCTGGCAAGGGCCTGCGCCGTGTGCAGGCTGTCCACCGAGTCAACCCAGGGGAAAAGCGCGGCGGCCGCCTTTGCCTTGTTCGTCTGCAAATGCCCGATAAGGTGGAGCTCCGCCTCCGGCGCGAAGTCCGCGTATTTTTCCGCCGCCTCGGAAACCCGGTTTTCCCCGAAAACCCTGATCCCTGCCTTGTATGCCTCCAGAACCGTCTCCCGGGGATGCGTTTTCGTCACGGCCATAAGCCGCACGTCCGAAGGGTTCCTGCCCGCCCGCAGGGAGGCGGCCCGTATCCGCTCCCGTATATCAGCGGCACGTCCTGCCAGCACGCTACTCATACCGGCCATAATAGCACATTCCGTCCAGGAATTCAAAGTGTCAATAAGTTTGTTATGAAAATTTTGTAACTATTCAGTCGCCTCGCTCTGATTGCAGGCCCAGTCGGAAGGACTTCCATATTGTCCCCAATTTGGAAGTCCTCACCTCCAGTACCGCTTAAAAAAACACCCAGTATGCGTTTGATAGCCCCTGTTTGGAGT
>JAISXE010000123.1 GCA_031270615.1 Spirochaetia bacterium | reverse complement strand
CTGCATACCTATTAATTACAAAAAATTTGCGGGTTTGCTTGAATAAAAAGCGAAAAAAACGTCATTTTTTTTTATTTTTTCGTGAATTCGTCCGAACCGGGCCTGAAACCGGTGTTTTTCACTGGCCCAAAGCCTGCGCGGAAGGATCAAAACCACGGACCACGCGGAAAACACAGGCAAACCCACCAGGCGGCAATACCCAGCCTCATCGCGCGTGTAGGGATAAAAGGCATGGGGCCAAACCGGGAATTGCGGTCAAACCTCTTCCAATTCCTCGACTTCTTCCAGGGTTTCAAGCCCTTTGTCGGCTTCGTCCGAACCGGCCCTGCCGGGAACGGTTTCGGCGGCGGCAAGCATCTTCGCGGCTTCCTCTTCTTGAGTATATTTCCGCAGATTGTCCTGGTACTCCAGAATGCTCGCCTTGATGCTTTGGAAAATCAGCGGAAAAATCACATTGAAGAAATATGTATTATGCGTGGCGTTTTTCGTGATGCGCCGGTAGTTGTCATTGATCATGTGAAGCTGCACATCCAGATACTGATCATATTCCACAAAGCCGGGGGGGTCTTCCTTTCGGGGGCTCAGTTTCAGCCTGTCCTGATAATTGCCGAGGGTCTTCAGAAAATCGTACAGGCGGTGCCGTTCTTCAATATACGCTTCAACCTTGGACTCATCGCCTCCCATGATGCGCAGGGCCCTCATGTATTTCTCAGGAAAAAGGAAATGCACCATTTTGTCCTTGCGCAGCCGTATGTTCAGGCTGTTAAACACATCCTCAATGGCGTTAATGACATAGCGGTTCCCCCGGTAATACTTCACCAGGTCCACAATCCTGTCCGCCCCCGCCTCGCCTTTTTCCAGAAGAAGCGTGATCTGCTTCACCAGCGCCTCCGGCAGCCCCGGATCGACCAATACCGAATAGGTCGGAAACGAGGCGTTCTTTTTATCCTTGAGGATAACCGACCCGTACTGAAAAACCTCTTCTTTTTTTATCTCGCGGAAATATCCGTTCAGCTTCTCCGCCGCGGCGCAAAACTCCTGGTAATAGCTGTCAACGATGCCGATCTCCTCCAAGGCATGGTAAAAGGATTCCGCGATACGCAAACCCCCGATGGGCGAGGTAGACTCCATGCGTTTTGCCTCAATAACGGGGTTGCCGATAATGTCCCAGTGTTTCCATCCCGGCGGGCCAAAGTTCCCGATGCTTACTTCGCCGACATTCGCCCCGATGCGGATGCGTATCTGGTAGAGCGCGTTAAAGAACCTCGCCAGAATCTCGTCGGTACGCATGTAATGGATTATCCCAAAAGCGTCCCGCACGTTTTCCTCTTCCTCCGTATCCTGCAAATACTCGAAAAGCGACTCATCGGCATTGTTAAACTGGTAGCACACCCTCTGCATGTCAACGCAGGTCAGAAAAAGCTGTGTCGCTATATTGTTGAACTCTTCCTTGGGGTTCAATTTCTGCCCATTCGGATCGCTGAGTCCCCCGAACTGGAACATAATGGCATCGCCTTCGATTTTATTGAGGTATCCGCCCCTTCTGCGCAGAATCTCGGAAAAACAGGAATACAGCCCGTTCAAAAGAGTCTGGTTTTCCCTCGGCGTCAGGAATTTTGAAAGATAGGAATAATCCACGATATCGATGAAACCCACGCCGATCTGGGTAATCTTGGAATCCTTTGGAATACCGCCGGAGGCAAGGAACGCTTTGACAAGGACGGTGGGAACATAGTAATCAAGAATTTCCTGGCGCAGAACGGCTTCCTGATTCTCGGCAGAAGGACTTACCGTCGGATTTTCCGTTCGCAGCTTTTCGATGATCTTTACAATAGCTTCATTGTCTTCCAGGGATATGCTGCCCGCCGGCAAATATTCCATAATATCTTCAAGGCACTGCGCGGCATAACCGGGATTATTCGGATACTTTTCGAGGATCCTCTGTACTGTCTCAAGTGTAAAAATATAACTTTGTCCCTCGGCCTGCTTTTTACTCATCTTCTATCGTATCAATGTATCGAAAATCAGCGCAAAGGGCAACCCTTTTTCTTTAGTAACAAAGAAAAACCGAAACCGCTTGCACTTTTCCGAATACCCTGGTAAATTCTCGGCAGGAGATGCCAATTGATTGATATATTTACTGACGGCGGTTGCAGCGGAAACCCAGGGCCGGGAGGCTGGGCCTTCATAGCCTTGCGGAACGGGCAGCAGTACGGAACATCCGGTGCCGAGGCGTACACGACCAACAACAAAATGGAACTGATGGCGGTTATCCGCGCCCTCGAATGGTTCGCCCGTGCCCGGCAGGGGGGGGAAAGGGCGCGCGTCTGTACCGATTCCCAGTACGTCCAGCAGGGAATCACCAAATGGATTTTTTCCTGGGAAAAAAACGGCTGGAAAACCTCAGACAAAAAACCGGTAAAAAACCAGGAGCTCTGGCAGGAACTGCGAAAGCTGTCGGCGGATATACGGCCGCAGTGGGTGTGGGTAAAAGGCCATGCGGGAAACCCCCATAACGAAGCCTGCGACACGATGGTCCAGGCGGCAATAGAAAAACTAAAACGAAAATGACGCCCAGGAGGTTTTGATGCCTTTCAGCGTGGCGATAAGGCTGTCGGCGGTCGGCGCGGATGCCACGCACATAAGAAGAAAGGACTTGTCCGTTCTCCACACGACTGGAATAAACAGGGGAAAAAATCCCGAAGTCTGATCCGTTGCGGGAATCAAATCCTTGAATTCCGCGATTCTCCTTATGGGCCACTGCACCACAACGGCTTTTCCCGTATCCTGTATCCCTGCGGATATCTGGTTCACCAGAGGCAGCTTGTAATCTTTTGCTTTCTGGTCCAGAAGCCCTATCTGATATTTCAGGCACAGCTCATCCGCTTCAATGCTCATAAGCGCGCAGAAAAACGAAGACGGAAAGGCCCTGGATATCGCCATAAGGGATTTTGTGATTCCCCTGTCATCCGCGCGGAAATCCTCCAGAAAGCGGTCGTACTGGAAAAAACCGTCCATCGCCATAAGAATCTTCGCTTTCTCCTCTTTCCGGAACTCCTCTTCGGGAACCTGGGCTTCCTCGCCTTCATCGACAATCTGCCCCAAATCGACGCCCAAATCGCCGAAAAGGTCATCAATGCCCCAATCGCTCCTGACCGTCGTCGTTATCTCCTCATCTTTGCGGGCCGGGGAAGCCTCCTTCTCAAGGTTTTTGGTTTCCGTCGCCTCGACCGCCGAAAAACTCATATCGATGAACGAAATCTTTCCGGCCTTTGCAAGCTGTTCAATGTTGTAGGTGCCGGACAGTTTCAGGGCGGAAGGGCCTGCCTGCTGCGCCGCCTTCAGGCTCGCGTAGGTGTTCTCGGAAAAAACAGCCGGGTGGGGGCTTGTCTCTTCAAGGAGCGCCGCGTCCTCCCCATCAAGATCTTCGGCATCTTCCCCGGCCGCTGCCGCCGCGGGAAGCTCCTCTTCTTCCTCAAGCTCTTCCACATCCTCAAGCTCTTCAAGCTCTTCCTCTTCCTCGTCCGGTTTTGCCTGCCCGGGCGCTGTTCCCGTATCGGGGGATCCGGGTTCTTCCCTG
>JAISXE010000274.1 GCA_031270615.1 Spirochaetia bacterium | reverse complement strand
CGGGTGGGAGGGAGCGGGAAATAATTATAGCCGAAAATAATCTGGTTGTCGGAAACCCTGAATACTTCCTTGAAAAATTCGGGAGAGGGAGGGTATAAGTCCCATTTGCAATTCATGGTGTTTATTGCCCGGTGCTTTAATTTCCCGGCCCCTCCCCGGCAGCGGCGCAGCCTGGCCGCCGTACTTTCCCCCGGATACTGGCCGTTCCCGGTACGGCTTTTATTTGTCCCCATAGACATAGTGCCGACGCCTATCCCGTAGGGGGGATCAATCAGGGCAAGATCAAAAAATTTATCTGGATACCGGGCCATAAGCTCCATGTTGTCCTCATTGGTTATCCGGATCATAGAAAATCCTTAATCATCAGCCATATCATCATTGGGATTTGAGGTACAACGGCATTTCCCAAACATTTAAGCCTTGAAACTCTGTGCGGTTGTTTCACGGCAAGCCGGGGTATGCTATCTTCCCATGTATCGTCAATCCATTTTTCGGGGTAGTCGTTTTCATACCCCGCCTCTTTATCAATATTCGTCCAGCCCTGCGGGTAGCCCATCAAAGCCTCTACCCAATCGGCGCTTAACTGTCCCTGCGCCCCGCCGCCGGGCCCCCTGTGTTTATAATCCTGAACCGTTGGTGCGGGATATTTCCGTACCGCTCCGGGAAGATGTTTATCCCGGTTCAGATTGTACTTATCCGCATCGCTGGCAAGAGGAGTAGGGAAAAGTCGGACAAAATCATTAAGATTATTTTGCTTCCCTTTTCTCCCGACCCTTTCCGCTTGCCCGCTCCGAAAATCCCGGCTCTGCGGGGTAGGACATAACCCGTGTTTCCAGTTGTAAATATCAGTCCGTAGACTTCGCCCCTGGCCGCCGCCATGACTTCCTACAGCGTCAGCCGCCGCGGGGGTAGACCACAGCCTTTTTTTTACTTCTTCCGCCAAAACCTTCCCGCCTTTCCCGTTTGGGCGGCTTCCCGGATTACCCGCCCCTGGAGTAGGAAATAATTTAACTACCCCATCTAATGACAAGTGTTTTTTATCGGTAGACGGCCCTGTATTGTTTCTAGGAGTAGGAAGTAAGCCCATGCTTATAGCGTTTAACTGGTCGTTCAAATTAATAGGTTCCCCCATTTCTAAACGCATTTTCATATTTTCATAGCTCCGATTACCTCTCTCCATATTGGCATCAGGAGTACGCCAATGGCGTCTTTCCACATCCATTATTTTTGTAACAAACGATCCAGACCCTTTTACGGAGATGGGGCGCGCCGATCTCCGCAGCCGATATAACTTGCCATTCCGCATCATACCCGCTTGCGGAAATGTCAGATAATACTCTGTTGAAAAACCGTCCTCCATTGGAAGTAAAAAGTCCTGGCACGTTTTCAAATAATGCCGTTCCGGGCTGTAAATCGCGCAGCATTCTTGCACATTCAGGCCAAAGATCACGCTCGTCTTGATCCGCCCGCTTTTTCCCGGCAACGCTGTGCGGCTGACATGGGAACCCCCCTGAAACAAGCCATTCCCCTCTGGGAAGGGCGGCATAATTGATTTTTCGCACATCCCCGAGTTCAAGGGCTTTGGGGAATCGTTTTTTGTAGATTCTAATTCCATATTCATCAACCTCCGAAAAATAATGACCGTCAAAATCCACCCCTGCCCACTTAGCCCCCAGCGCAAAGCCCCCGATGCCGGAACACATATCAAAGTAGTATCTCATTCCTGGCTCACGGTTTCGATGGAATCCTTTGTGAGTCTGTCCAGCATACGCAGACAGTTATCGAGCCGCTCACCAATTTCTACCTCGGCAATCAGGCGATCCGCCTCGGGAATAGATTGCCTTGCCTCAATAAGCGCCTCGGTCGCCTTACGGTTCCCATAGGAGCGTATAACACCCAACGCCGCCGCCCGCGAAACTTCACCGGTTACGATAAGCGAATAAATCTCTTCTTCGGTCATAGGCCGGCCTCCTTTCTCTTTGCGTATATCACGGCGGGCCGCGACCAGGGCCACGCAAACCGTACCCACACAGGATCACGCTTGCCGATTTTGTCCCGGTAAAGCATCGCCATAGGGGTAAAACCCGCATTAAGACAATCGAAAAGGCGGCCCTCCGCTTTATCGAAAGTGTCGCCGGGGTATCCGATCAACACATAAGCGCGTAGCGGGTGGTTACTTCTGAATCCTGCCTCCATGAGCATCTTCCCCGCTTCGTAAAGCGGTTCCCGGTCGTTTGGGGTATCGTAGGCAAAGAACATCTCCACCGGGTTTAATTTGACCAACTCTGTTATATGCCACGGCTTTAACCGCGCCGCTTCCAATCCCCCGGTGAAGTAAGGCCGTCGCCCCTGTCGGGAAAGCATCGAAAAAACAGCTTTGATATGGTCATCGGAGCAGGCAAGGAGATTATCGTCCAGGACATTCCACCCATCAGCAATGGGAAGTTCCCGGAGTGTTTCACCTTCGCGCCGCCACACCGTGCAAAACCAGCACCGATTAGGGCAGCCCCGACTTGTAATCGTGTAGCCTTGTTTCAGATACAGCCCAGGGGTGAAGTCTTCCCCTCGCTGCCCCGTTGCCGGGCCGCCGATCTCGGTCGGCGCAATCAGCGCCCATTCTTTTGACATCTTTTCAGCGGCGGTCAAGTCCCATGTAAACGCTACGGAGATATGAACCCTATCCGCCTCGATATGTTTAGAGAAAAGATCGGGGCCTCCGATATGAACAAGGAGATCATCGGGAGTAGCGTTTGTTCTCCGTGGAAACACGCGCAAAACCTTCATGCCTCTGCCACCCTCCGGTTCTCGCCGTAGAGAAGCTCCGCCGCCTTCTCGTATGCGGCGGAAGCGTCACGCACGCGTTCAAAATAGCCGAGGTGGATGTTCCTGTTGTTCAGGCTGATCAGCGCCCTCCACTTCCCGTTCCTTTTCGAGAAATGCACCCCGCGATAGCCTGACTTGTTGAATCCCGTCATCCCCCGGTTCATGTTGTTTTTGCGCACGGTGCATGCGCGGAGGTTCGATTTCCTGTTGTTCAGGCGGTTCCCGTCCTTGTGGTCAACCACCAGCCCGACCGGGTCCCCCGCAATAAAACGGTGGAGCTTTGTTATTTTGCTTCCGATCCTTGCCGAAAAACAGACAACATGGCTGTCCGTTTCCGGGGACGAGCTTAACCACCACGAATGGGCCGAAACGCGCCCCGCGTCTTCGTCGTCCACCTCGACCGGATAGCCTTTTATCTCAATGAACATTTTCCGTCTCCCGGACGCCTTTTTGATTGCCCGCATGGGCGTCCGGCTGCACAGCCTTTGAATCGGCTCCGCCTTTGGCATATTGTTTCTCGTATTTCATGATTTCGGATTCACTAAGCGGATATTTCTTCATCTGCTGGATCACCGCGTAATGGGCAAAAGCCGACGCTGGAAACTGCCCGCCGTGGCCCTTCATTCGGGCATAGCGCAGGATTTCCTCATCCTCGAAACTTTCCACCGTGAAGGTGATTGTCCTTTTTGCCACCTGTTTTTCCTCCCTATACCAAAATCAGCCTGTTCAGATTTTTTTTCTGATGAACCGTTATGCTGTTTATTTCAAGGGCATAAACAAGTTGTTCAATTTTCCACAACGTCGGCTCCGGTAGTCTGTTCCGCCCGGAATCTGCCCCGATGTTCACCTGGTCAGGCTTGCACGACAGAATAAGATCGATAAAAACATCAAGATCGAAATCCAGGATAGGCTCGACCGTGATCATCTTGCGGCCTTCCCACTTTCGCAGATACATTGCCCGTTCAAAAGGCACCGACGCCATGCTGATCTTTTCGTAGCCGATATTGCTTTCGATGGTTACACAGGCCACATCGGCGGGGCCAGGTTCAATCAGTTCAACAAGCCGCTGCGGGTTTTTCGTATGCCACAAATACTTGTTGTCCGGATATTGCAAAGTCTGATTGCGGACATCGGTGATCCAGTCCCTCGGCACATCCGAGTGGAAAATGTCACAGCCAGAGCAGATAAAGATAAACCGCCCGGCCCCCAGCGGGGACTTCAAATCTTTGCGGTCGATGTAGAGGGATTTCTGTGCATTGCCCCATCGTCCAACATAGCAGTAGGAGCAGTTGTAAGGGCATTTCCCGCGCACCGGGTTCCACTGGTGTGTTATGAAAGAATACATATTGCCCTTTGATTCTTTAATCGACACGTTGCACCTCCCTAGGGGTTGCTTTTCCACGAGGGGTGTTATCGGGTATGCCGACACAATAGGAAGAAAGTAGTTTTTTTCCTTCTTCCTCCAGAGGGACAACTATCACCCCGAACAGACAACCGGGGATATTATCAGCCCACGTAATGTCTTCTATCCGGCATTTTCCGAGATGCTTATGCCATACCAGATCACCGGTTTTTATGCCGGCAAGTTCTTTCTGTTTCACTTCCCTGCCTCCTTCTTCATTAGTTCGCTGAGGGCTTCGTCGATAAATCCAAACCATCGCGAAAAGTCGTGAACGATGCAGCGATCTTCCGCCAACTCTTCAATATCCGCCCTAAGCTGCATCAGCAGTTCAAT
>JAISXE010000264.1 GCA_031270615.1 Spirochaetia bacterium | reverse complement strand
AAAAGTCAGCCCGTGGGGCGCAAAGGGCTGGTCGCAATTTTGCTTCGCAAAATTGCTGCTCGCCCATGCAACCCGGGTTTTTGGCGCTCCGGCGCCAAAAATGCGCACACCCCCTTTCTTAACTTGTTGACAGTGGGAGGTGTCTCCGACCATGGTGGACTGCCCACGACATGTCGCTGCCGAATGAATCATATCGGCGGAGTCAGGATATTTGTTCGTAAATATTTCTTTGCCTTTCGAACGTTTCGCTGGCAGAGCGCTGAAATGATGTCGCTGTGCATTTTTACGACAAGGGTGCCTAGTTTTATCATAATATTGTCTACGCCCCTCAGGGATTGAATGTTGGTTAGGGGAAACAGTTTAACAAGCTCGATCAGCCGCCGGTTGTCGCTCATTTTCACGATTGCGGTATGGAATTCGATATCTTTTGCGATACCGTCGCTCATGCGGTTCTCCTGTATTGCTTTTTTCAGTTCTATATTGATATCTTCCAGTTTTTGGATGGTTTCCGGCGGGATTTTCTTTTCACAGATGATCTCGGCGGCAAGACACTCAAGGGCGAGGCGTATCCGGGTATATTCGTTGATATCCCTGTCGGTAATTCCTGTGACATAGGTTCCTTTTCTTGAAATTGATGTTACGATTCCCTCCTGTTCCAGCCGGAGCAGGGCCTCTTTTACCGGAGTCATGCTGACTCCGAGTTTTGAGGCTATCTCTGTATAAAGCAAGCGGTCGCCCGGTTTATACACTCCAGTAAGGATGTCATCCTTGAGTTTTTCCAGAATTCTTTCACCAAGAGTTTTGTTTAGCACGTTCTTCTTCCTTCGGTCGCCTGTAACTGGCTTGGGCAAGCATAGATGGATAAGGGGCGGCTTGTCAATACTCGTGCATATAAAAGAATATTTTCGAAAAAATATTTTCAAAAAAAATGTTGACAGATGGAAAATTCCATGTTAGTCTCTGTCTGGAAAATAAGTTGGGGTACGTGATTTTTAGTAAGCTGGCACATGCCGGAAATGTCTGGTTTGTAATATTTTTAAGGAGGGTTACTATGAAAAGGATTGCTCTGTTGGGTCTTTGTCTGTTGGTGCTTGGAATCTCTTCGGTATTTTCGGGCGGCACGGGGGAAGGAGGCGGGGCTTCCGCGGCCAAACCCCAATACACCTATCTGTGTACCGCCATTCGCAGCCTTTCGAATCCCTATCACCAGCAGGTTATAGCGGGGATGAAACTGTATGCGAAATCAATGGGCATACCAGATGAATATGTGCTTACGATAACACATGACAACAACACGGAAAAGCTGCTGCGCGACATGCAGGCGCTTATCGCCAAGTACGATGGGAATATCGTATTCCAGGTTGACCCGAATCAGATGAGCGACCTTATTTCCATTGCCGAGATGTGCGAAGAGGCGGGCGTTTACTGGGTGTCCATCTGGAAGCGCCCCGACGAGGTAAAAGTAAGCGACTATGATCACTGGGTTGCCGCAATCAATTTTGGCGACTACGAATCGGGTTACCTCTCCGCGAAGTCGCTTTTTGAGTCTATGGGCGGCAAGGGAAAAGTCTGGATGCTGGATGGCACATACGGGCACGCTTCGGCTCTCCTGCGGAGGAACGGCGCGAATCAGGCCATGAAAGAATTCCCCGGTATTACCCTGGCAGGGTATGAGGATTGCTCATTCGAAAAAACCAAAGCCTTCAACAGCATCAACAACGCGATTTCGGCCAACCCGGACTTGGGGGGCATCTGGGGCGCCAACGACAACATGGCAGTTGGCGGGATTGAGGCATTGCGCGCAAAGGGTGTGGCCGGCAAGGTGAAAGTCGCTGGTGTTAATGCCATCCCTCCCATGATTGACGCCATACGGGCGGGGGAGGCGGTTGCCACTATTTCCACCGATCCCCTGTGGCAGGGCGGCATCACGTTTGCTATGGCCATAGATGCGAAGAACGGCAAATACGATCCCAAAAAGGTCGGCGAGGATCGCCGCTACTGGCTGGCCTCCGTTTTGCTGATCACTTCGGCAAATGTTGAAGACTATTTTAAGAATTATATCAACGGCAGCCCCAAATTTGATTACTCGGATTATTACGCCGGCAAATATATTGGCGGGGCGGAAAACGCCCAGGGTAACAAATAGCCGTATTCAAAAAAACTGTGCCTGCCCCTGAATTTGGGGCAGGGCCGCTTGTGAAACGGGAGAGCCGAGGTGGAAAATTGAAGAGCCTTGATAACGTTGCAAAAATAAGGAATTTGTTTAAGGGGAATCTTCAGATTGTCGCTATTTTTGTTTTGCCTCTGATAATCGGTGTTTTTAAACCGAATTACCTGACGCTTATAAACCTGAACAATATTCTGGATCTGTCCTCGATCCTCATCATATCCGCTTTGGGGTTTATCTTCGTCGTGGAATGCGGGGCGATTGATCTTTCCATTGAGGCAAACATGGCTCTGGCCGGTGTCGTTATGGCGAAGATTCTTCAGGCATACCCGGGGGCGGGGGTTTTGGCGATTGTGGCCGCCATTTTGGTGTCGGCTTTTTGCGGTTTTCTCAATGGGCTTATCCATACAAAGTTCAAAATTCCGTCGTTTCTTACGACGCTGGGTATGGCATATATTTCCAGCGGTATTTGCACGGTTGTTACCGAGGGACAGTATGTCGATATCGTTGATCTGGGCATACGGGAGATCGCCATAGGGCGGCTGGGGGGCAGCATGGATGCCATCATCCCCAACACCCTGCTTATTGCCTGTGCGGTGGCCGTCGTTATCTGGTTTTTAAGCGAGAAGCGAAAGCACGGCCGTTATGTTTTGGCTGTCGGCGGCGACGAATTAATTGCAAAGGATCTGGGCATCCATGTGGACAGGGTTAAAATCATCTCCTTCGCGGTGGCGGGTGCCACCTTTGGCCTTGCGGGAACGCTTCTTGCCCTCAAGCTGGCCGCAGGGGATTCTTTTTCGGCCGTGGGCTATACGTTTGAAACGATCAGCGCGTGCGTTATAGGGGGTATAGCCATATCGGGCGGTATCGGAAAGATGCATAAGGCGATACTGGGTGCTGTCATCATAACGATTATAAGGGTCGGCATGGTTTTCTTTGTTGTGCCAAGCAACGTGCAGGCGGGAATTCTTGGCATTATCGTTATCCTGACTGTCGCCGCGACAATCGACAGAAGTAAGCTGAGTATCATCAAATAAGGAGGCGCGGACGTGAATCCAATGCTTGATATGCAAAAGATTGAAAAAAGATTTGGTCCCGTTCACGCCCTGAAAGGAGTGGATTTTCAGGTGTTTCCTCATGAAATCGTGGGGCTTGTGGGCGAAAACGGTGCCGGAAAATCCACTTTGATGAAAGTGCTTTTGGGAATACACGAAAAGGACGGCGGAACCATTCTTATTGACGGAAAGCCGATTGGGTTTTCCGGTCCCAAGGACGCAAATACTCATGGGATATGCATGGTGTTTCAGGAGCAGTCGCTGCTTGCCAACATGGCAGTGTACGAAAATATGTTTCTGGGGTTTGAACACCTTTTTATGAAAAACGGGCTTATCAGTAAAAAGAAGATGCTGGCCGCTGCGGCAGAGGAACTAAGCCGTATCGGCCTGATGATTGATCCCGATGCGCAGATAAGCAAACTCAACTTCGTACAGCGGCAGATGATTGAGGTTATCCGCAATATATGGAAAGCAAATAAATCGGGTGCCGCCAGTGTTGTGGTTGCTCTGGATGAGCCGACCAGCGCCTTGGGTGAGAAGGATTCCAATATCCTTTTTTCCCAAATGGAAGAGCTGCGCAAAAT
The DNA here is from genome assembly GCA_031270615.1 of Spirochaetia bacterium. GTDB lineage: Bacteria > Spirochaetota > Spirochaetia > DTKZ01 > DTKZ01 > JAISAF01. Next base: position 14,693 of record JAISXE010000264.1, on the reverse strand, counting down.
GGCGAGTATCGTGTTTATTTCCCACAAGCTTGGAGAAATCGCGCGCATGTGCGACCGGACCTATGTCCTGAAAGACGGGGAGAATTCCGGCGTCTTTGAAAGGCGGAATGTCAGCGAAGATGTCCTGCGTACCCAGATGGTGGGCGGCGTTATCGAAGGCGAATATTACCTTATTGACCAGCAGCGCCGTCCAGGTGAAAAAGTGGTTCTCGAGGTAAAAAACCTGAACAGGCAGGGGGCTTTTGAGGACATTTCGTTTCTGGTCCACGAAGGCGAAGTGTTTTGTATCTCCGGGGCCATGGGATCGGGCAAGGAAGCGTTGTGCGATGTTCTTTATGGTCTTGAGCGGTACGACTCCGGCAGCATTATCCTCGACGGGTCTGCGGTATACTCAAAAGCGCCCAATGAGGCCGTAAAACAGGGGATAGGTTTTTCCCCTGATGACCGCAAGGGAAAAGCCCTTATCATGGGCATGTCGGTGGCTGATAACATTGCGATACCGCTTATGAAGGGCGTTATTAATCCGCGCAAACTTGCGGAGGTTTCCCGTGGCATGATTGACCGGCTGAAAATAAAAACGCCCTCGGAGCGGACCCTTATCCGTAATCTGAGCGGGGGAAACCAGCAGAAGGCTATCATGGCGCGGCTCATGCTTACCAATGCAAAACTGGTTATTCTTTCTCATCCCACACGGGGGGTGGATGTCGGCGCAAAACGGGAGATTTATGCCCTCATCCGCGAAATGGCACGACGCGGTACCGCCGTTATTCTTATGGGTGATTCCTTCGAGGAGGATATCGGGCTTTCCAACAATATCATGACGATGAAAGACCGGCGGTGTACGGGAATTCTGAATGCGGACGACCGCAAACCGACACTGGAAGAATTTGTCGAGTACATTGTATAAAAAGGTAAACGCCACATGAAAGATTTTCTGAAAAGATTTTTTACCAACCTTTTGATTAACGAGGACAACAAGAAGGTGTCGGTGGAGGCCAGCGCAATGGGTCTCATACTAACGCTGTGCCTTGTCGCATCCATCACTGACAGCTCTTTTTTGGGTGCCCGGAATTTTCTTCTGATCCTGGACAGCGTGACACTGTACCTCCTTATGGCCCTGGGGCTTACTTTTGTTTTGCTTTCTGGATCGGTGAATCTGTCGGTAGGCGGCATGCTTTCCCTGAACTGTGTCATCTTTGCCATGATGAGCAATTCAATGGGTCTCAAATGGTCTATCCCAATGGTGCTGCTGTGCGGGTTTCTGGAAGGCGTGATAACGGGCTATGTGTTTAAAATATTCAAAATCCCGTCGTTTATAGCAACCTACGGCATGATGGGCCTGTATACTAGTTTCGGTGTCGTGCTGTGTGGCGGAACGCCCATCGTGCTTAAAATGGATGTCATGCGTTCCCTGCGCATCCTTAACTATATGGTTGTTCCCGGGGTAAAGTTGCAATATCTGTTTGCTGCGGTTGCATTTGCCGTTTTCATATTTATTCAGAAGCGCACGTCTTTCGGTAAATTTGTTGTGGCAATCGGCAACTCGCCGGAAGCCGCGCGCCATATAGGGGTCAATATCGGCCGGATCAAAATTCTGTGCTACGGTTTATCTGGTTTTTCGACGGCCATAGGATCCATTGTGCTGTGTACGAGATTGTATTCCGGCGACCCGACTGTGGGTACGAGCTATCTGCTGCTCATTGTGGCTGTCGTGATTGTCGGGGGGACATCGCTTTCGGGAGGAACCGGAGGCATTCTGAATACGCTTCTGGGCGCGTTGACAATATCCATCATCCAGGATGTTTTGCAGATTATGGGGGTCAACATTTACTACCATTCCGTATTTATCGGTCTGGTTATGATTGTTGCAGTAGCAATATCCCTGGACAAGAAACGCGTTTTGATTGTGAAATAAAAAAGCAAGAGGAGAAATAACATGGCTATTGAAAACATTAAATGGTTACGAACAGAAAATCCTGATTTCAAATTTGAGGATAATTCTATCGGCCACATCAAAAAATCCGTTTGGGATGCAGACGAAGCGCAACTGGACAAATGGCTGAAAGAAGATTTTGGTATTCCTTCAACATCGGAATTGGGTAAACCGAATTGCTATATTCAGACAACCCCCCGCCAGCAACTTGTCGCCCGGCGGCGGAAAAACGATGTTGTTTTTCTTCCCATCGGCTGTTCGGAAAATCATGGCGATGCACTTGCCTCGGGACAGGACATTTTTCAGATTACACAGTTTCTGGAAGGAGTGCGGCGCTATACCGCGAAAAAAGGCTACGAAGTAAATCTTTCTTTTCCCATTACCTACGGCGGGCACCCTGCGCATCATTTGGGAATGCCCGGCACCATTGTCATACCCCACAATATTCTTATGGAGCAGATTATCCATGTCATGCTTGGGCTGTGGAATGACGGTTTTCGTAAAATTATCCTGGTCAACAATCATGGCCATCAGTGGACGCTTTCATCGGCGGTACAGGAATTTTGCAAGCGATTTTCACTGCCGGGGATTTTTCAGGTATTTGATTTTCCGGCTACCTGCCGGGATTTCTTCATCCCCGGTTCCGGTAAGGACGATGAGTGGAAAGAGCCATTTACCCACGCGGGCGAATCAGAAACTTCTCTCGGCCTCCTGATGTTTCCCGATATGGTGGATATGAACCACGCTGTGGACGGTACCCCTAAATCGCTCTTCACGAAAGGCTGGTTTGATAATTCCATTACCGATTACGGACGCCCGCACCAGTGGTACGAGGGGGAAGGACACAACGCCTATGAAATTTCCGCCACCAGAAATGGCGTGGTTGGATTGCAGAGGCTTTATTAAGCGAGAATGGCCAATCGCCCGGTGGTGGCTATGTGTAAACTGATGGTGGAGTTGGTCGATAACATTCTAAAACTGTATCCTTCCGGCAAAGTCCCTCCCGTGGAGGAAACAACCCTGCGGACAGAAGCAGAAATGGCACCGTATCTGAAAGAACCGCTTTCCGAGGGCTGGAAATCGGTTTATGCGCTGCCCCATATCGGTCCGTTTTTCCCATCCTGAAAAATATAGAGAAGAGGTAGAAGTATGTCAAAATGGCAAATCCCCGCTGTGGGCGGCCACATGGAAAAAAATACAGGTGTTTACTTTCAGAATATGACCAATCTGGAAGCGGCAGAGCGTCTTAGGAAAAATGATGTTATACTTATACCGGTAGGATCAACCGAAAACCATGGCCCTAGCGCGCCCTACGGCGAAGATACTTTTCTGGAGACCCGTTTGTGTGAACAGGTGGCGCTGGCTACGGGATGCACTGTGGCGCAACCAGTCTGGTATGGTTCGCATCCTTTTCATCACATGGGGATGCCTGGTACCATTATGATACCCGAAGAGACTCTGGCGGATTATCTTGTGTATGTGTTTGCGGGTTTTTGGAACACGGGATTCCGTAAAATGATTGTGGTGAACGGTCATGGACAGGATTATGTTATCCCTTTAGCGATACACAAGTTTGGCAAGAAATTCCAGGTTCCGGCAGTCATTCTCTACACGCATTTCTGGAATTGCTGCAAAGAGTATCTGGAAACAAAAGACAGGGGCGGGCCTTTTGATACGCCGTTTATTCATGCGGATGAATGCGAGCAAAGTTATTGTTTGGCACTTTTCCCGGAATTGTGCCAGCAGGAGCATGCAGTCAATACCAAGCCGCATCCGCTGCTGCCGCCGGGCCACATCAATAATTCTGCCGAAAATGGCGAAGGCCCCATCAAATGGTACAATGCCTTGGGCGCGGTAGGCGTCGAGTGTATTTGCACTCCTGAAGGTGTCATTGGCAACGCCAAAGATGCGGATATGGAAAAGGCCCGGCCGGGCGTGGAGAAGATTCTGGAATATCTGGAAAAACTTGTGAACGATATTTTAAGGATGTATCCGGCAGGAGAACTTCCCCCTATCGACAAAATGACCCAGCGCCGCCGTGAAGATATAGAGGCTGTCATCAAAGGCCCTTTCAATGGCGGTCGGCATTTGTTTACTTTGACATATTAATGCCCGTCAATCCGCCTGGTGCTGTAGCCAGCCCTGGAGCTGGGTGTCCAGGGGTTCCCCGGCGGGTTCGGCTGAAAGCTGCTTGAGCATCCACGGTATAAGCACCTGCGGTTTTATTCTGTTCCAGATGTAGGGCAGGGGGTGGGGGAACACGAGGATGTCCTCCGGCGGGATATGCCCCGCCAGACGGGGGTACAGGCGGGGGAATTCTTCTTCGTTGATTTGCCTGAGGGAGGAAAACCCCGATGCGATTCCGAAACCCCGGGGCATTTTCCTGCGGGACAGCTCAAGGAGGGAGCGCTGGGTGCCGACGGAGAAAAGCCACTTTAAAAACGCTTCCGCCCTCTTCGGGTTTTTGCTGGCGGCGGGGATGCCGGCAAACAGGACCCTCTCGTGCGCAAAGATTTTTTTTTCGTGGGCAAGCCAGCGGAAGTCCAAAGACAGCCTCCTGTTTTCCGGAAGCAGAAAGAAGTCTGCGGCGGTCGTGAAGGCGTATTTTACCCTGCCCAGCGAGACCTGCCGGTAGGGAGGGTCGTAGAGGTATTTTTCCGCGTATGAGATTTCCGCGCCGGGCCCGCCGTTGTGGGTATCCGTCCAGGCGCCCAGGCGCGCTATGGTCTGCCACAGGCTGGAATCGTTCCACGCCAGGATGTCCGCCGAGCCTTCAAAAAAAGCGGCCCCCCGCATAAGCGCCGCCTGGACAAGAAAATCGGGGTTCCAGCGGGGGGCAAAGCCCATGGATACATAGCCCCCGCCGGTCTTTTTGTTTTTTTGCGCGGCAAGTCCCGGCAGATCGTCCAGATTGATCATGAACTGCGATGATTCCGGGCCGGAGGCCCAGGCATCGAATACAAGGATGGGCAGGTTGAAGGACACCGGGATAAGGGTCTGCTTTTTTTCATGCTGCCCCACCGCAAGGAGCGCCGAATAAAAATCCTTCCGGTTGAGGCCGTCCTTGCCAAAAATGCCCTCAAGGGAACGGAAACCCCGGGCCGAGGTCCTTCCCGCCAGGTTTTCCATGATGATAAGGTCCGCCCCCCCTGCCTGCGGGCTTAAAGCGGCCGGGGTGTTTTCCCGGTACTGGATTTCCAGCCGGCAGTCGTTTTGGATGCTGTTGAATGTTTCGGAGTAGGCGACAATTTCCTGCCGGTTGGTAACCAGGGTGACTATGGAATCGGATCCGGCGCCGCACCCGCACACACAGACTGCCGTGACAACAAAAAGAAGTTTCATTGGCAGTACTGTAGGCGGACGCGGGCAGTGGTGTCAAGGGAATTTAGCGGGTTTTGTTCCCGCTGGCAGGCCCCGCGTTTTTGTTTCAGGCTTCGGTGTGCCCCCCGGCTGAATTGCGTGGGCCTGTTCCAAAACCCTGTTTAAGGGGGGGGGGAAGCCTCCCCCCACGCTCCAGCCCTGCGGTCTTCCGCTCCCCCCTCTGCGGGGGTTTGCCACCCCCGCAACGCCCCCGGATCACCGCAAGGAGGAAATCCCCTGGCGTTTTGGAACAACCTCGCGTTTATTTTATTTTTGCAATTGCTTTTTGTTGACGCAGTTATAGGGAATATTCCCCCCCAGGAATTCGATGACCGATTTCGCCACCTTCTGGTGCTGTTCAAGCTCCGCCTCCGCCGAGTTAAACGCGCAGTGCGGGGTAAGGATCGCGCTTTCGCAAGCGAATATCGGATGGCCGGGCGGCACGTTCGGCTCGCCTTCCATCGTGTCCAGGCCCGCGGCGGCAAGCTTCCCGTTTTTCAGGGCCTCGGCAAGGTCGTCCAGGCAGATGATGGGGCCGCGCGCCGTGTTGACGATGATTGCCCCGTCCTTCATTTTCGCGAAGCTGGCTTTGCAAAACATGTGGTGGGTTTCCGGCGTGTAGGGGCTGTGAACGGATATGATGTCCGCCTGCGCCAGAAGCTCCTCAAAGCCCGCCTGGCGGACCCCGTTCTGCGCGAACACTTCTTCGGGAAGATAGGGGTCAAAGGCGAGCATGTCCATCTGGTAGGGTTTCATATAACGCGCAAGGGTTTTCGCTATGGCGCCGAAACCCGCAAAACCCATTTTCAGCGTTGACAGGCGGTGGATGCGGTATCCGTAGGTCGTAAGGTATTTGCCGCCGCGCATCAGCCTGTCCTGGAGCGTTATTTTGCGGCAGCAGTCAAGGATCATGGCAAAGGCGTGCGTGGCCACATCCGGCTGGCAGTAGTCGGGAAGATTGCATACGGCTATGCCGCGCGCGGTGGCCTCGGGGACGTTGATGGAGTCGTAGCCGATGCCGTAGCGTACCAGCAGTTTGCATTTTTTCAGGCTGTCCATCAGTTTTCCGTTCATGTCGACGTAACACAGGCCGATGGCATCGGCGTCGGCCGCCAGGCGTACCATTTCTTCGGTGGTCCTGCATTCCCCGATGGCGCACTCGATTCCCGCCTCCTCAAGGATTTTCTTTTCCACGCCGAAATCCGCCCCCGCCAGGGCCTGTGAATCCAGCATCGCGTATTTTTTCATATGTGCTCCTTTTTTCCGAAAGCTTTTTGCTGCCTTTTCGCCAAGCATACTGTTTTCGGGGGCGCCATTCAAGGGCAATTTTTGCCCTGGCAAAAATTGCCCCCGGAAATTGCGAAAGAAATCGCGTGATAGCCCACAGGGTTCTACCGGCTTACAACAACCTGCCTGAACGTAGGGCGATTGCCTGCAATCGCGGTCGCGGTTTGTTGGCCTCCCGCGATTTCCCTGATTGCAACCACCGGGCGAAGCCCCTGCGGACTATCACGCAATTTCCGTGCTTGAAGCCGTCAGTGGTTTTTGCCGTGGGCGAAGCCCCGTGTTGGTGGCGCAAAACGGTCTGCCGCCCATGCGCGAGGGATTGAAGCGGAAATCCCGCAGCCCGCCGCAGGCGGGCGAGGAATTGGAGCGCAAAGCCCGGTTTGCGGCGTAAAACGCCGCAAACGCGCCCAAATTCCCTCGAAAAAACGCGGCTTTCCCTTTGACATATCGCGAAAAACCCCCTATAGTTGAAACCTATGGTTGAAATTCAGGGAATTTCGGCTTCGCCGGGCATTATCTGGGGCAAGGCTTTTGTTTATATCGAGGATGCGCTCAAGATACCCCAATATGATATTGGGCCGGCTTGGGTCGTGAACGAGTTGAAGCGCCTTCAGGAAGCGATAGACAAGGCGGTGGCGGAGGTGAAGAGTCTTTTGGAGGAGTCCAGGACGAAGGGGTTTTCCCAGAGTACCGAGATTCTCGACTCGCACCTTATGATGCTGTGTGACCCGCAGTTTTTGGGCGAGGTGGAGGAGCGTCTGCGGGCGGAGCTTCAGAATGTCGACTGGATCGCTTACCAGGTTTTCCGCACATACGCGGAGAGGCTGGCGGCGATGGATGATCCGGTTTTCCGCGAGAGGGCGACTGATATCCGGGATGTGGGGCACAGGGTGCTGGGACACCTGGTGCACAGGCACAAGGCGTCGCTGACGGATATTTCCGGCAGGGTGATTCTGGTCGGGCGCGATTTGATGCCTTCCGAGGCGGTCGCTTTGAATCCCGCCATGGTCTGCGGCCTTGCGATGGAGGCGGGGGGGCGCACTTCCCATACGGCCATCCTCGCCCGCTCGATGGAGATTCCGGCGGTGCTGGGTTTGAAGGATTTGACGAAACTGGTTCAGTCCGGGGACGAGGTTCTTGTGGACGGGAACCAGGGCGTCGTGATTGTCAATCCCGATGAGGCCACGCTGCGCAGGTATGAAAAGTCCCGGCGGCTCTGGGTGCGCAGGGAGGAGGACCTGCATCGTTTCGCGGCCCTTCCGGCGGAAACCGCGGACGGCAAGCTGGTTTCCGTTTTTGGCAATATCGAGGTTCCTGAGGAGGTCGCGGCGCTGAAACTGTACGGGGCCGAGGGTATCGGTTTGTACCGTTCGGAGTTTCTTTTCCTGCAGCCGGGGAGGCTGCCTTCGGAGGAGGTCCAGGTAAAGGCCTATGCCCAGGTTCTTGAGGCTATGGAGGGGCGGGATGTCACGATCCGCACCCTGGATTTGGGCGGCGACAAGATGATTCCCGATTTGTCCGACACTTCGGAGAAGAACCCCCTTCTGGGCTGGAGGGCGATACGCTTTTGCCTGTCGGAGCGGCAGATTTTCAAGACCCAACTGAGGGCCTTGTACCGAGCCTCCGTGCATGGAAGGCTGAAAATCATGTTTCCCCTTATCACGACGATTGAGGAGTATTACGCCGCTTTGGATATATGCGGGGAGGTCAAGGACGAGCTGCGGGAGGGCCGGATTGCCTTTGACGGGGATGTTTCGGTGGGCTGCATGATCGAGATTCCCGCCGCGGCGGCCGCTTCGGATATTCTTGCGAAAGACGCCGGGTTTTTTTCCATCGGGACAAACGATCTTATCCAGTACGCGCTCGGCGTTGACCGGGGGAACCAGCGGGTGGCGTACCTGTACGATAGTTTCCATCCCGCGGTTTTGCGTTTTGTCAGGAACACGATTGTGAACGCCCACGCGGCGGGCATACGGGTATGCATGTGCGGGGAGATGGCCGGGGATCCCCTCGCGACGATACTCCTTCTGGGGCTGGGGCTGGACGAGTTCAGCATGAACGGGTCTTCCATTCCCGAAGTCAAGAAAATCATCCGCTCGGTGTCCGTTCCAGAGGCGGTGGGGTTTGCCGACGAGGTTATGCGGATGGCTTCCGGCAGGGATATTTGCGCTTTCCTCAAGCGGCACATGGAGGAAAGGTTTTGACCTCGCAGTCTGCCGGGGACGAAACTGGCGCGCTGCCCCTGGTGGCCATAGCCGGGCGGCCCAATGTCGGGAAATCGACTCTGTTTAACCGCCTGATACGCAGGCGCAAGGCCATTACCGATCCCACCCCGGGCGTCACGCGCGATCCGGTAACGGGGGTGTGGGAACACGGGGGCAGGAGGGTGCTTCTGGTGGATACGGGCGGCGTCAAGCCGGACGCCGTGGGGCTGGACGCGCTTGTGGCGCAAAAGAGCATGGACGTTTTTTCCCGGGCCGAATGCATTATCCTGCTTCTCGATATCGGGGAGATCTGCGGCGAGGACGAGGAGTTAGTCGCCGCCCTCCGCCCGTATTCCGGGAAGCTCTTCGTGGCCGCCAACAAGGCCGATACCGAAAACCGCGATGCCGCTTTGGGCGAGTTTTGGAACTTTGGCTTTAGCCGGCTTTTCGCGATTTCCTCGGCCCACGGCAGGAACTGCGGGGAGCTTGCGGACGCGGTTTTCCAGAGCATCGATTTTTCCCGCCCCGTGGGGGAGGCGCGGCCCTCCGGGGGGGAGCTTACCATCGCCATTCTGGGAAAACCGAATACGGGGAAATCAACCCTGGTGAACAGGTTTTTGGGCGAGGAGTTTTCCATTGTGTCGGAGGTTCCGGGCACGACTCGCGACATCCTTGAAGGCAGGATCGCCTTCAAGGGGAAGCCCTTCCGGCTTCTGGATACGGCGGGCATCCGCAGGAAGTCCCGCGTGACCGAGAACGTGGAGTATTATTCGGTGAACCGGGCCATCGCTTCCATCGAGGATGCCGATGTCGTTTTGCTCCTTATTGACGCCGCGGAGGGCCTTGCGGAGCAGGACAAAAAGATCGCGGCGCAGATTGTCAAAAAGGGCAGGGGGGTCATCCTTGTCCTGAACAAGTGGGACCTTATGCCCCAGGGCAGGAAGGCTTTGAAGGACGCCTCCGACAGGCTGCGTTTCCAGTTTCCGGTTCTTGATTTCGCGCCCGTGATCGCGGTGTCCGCCAGGGACGGCTGGAATGTGGAGGCGCTTCTGGCCAAGGCCGTCGCGGTGAACGCCCAGCTTGGGCGGCGCATCGAGACGGGCGTGCTGAACCGCGCGCTGGAGGGCTGGACGGAGGAAAACCCGCCGCCGAGGGGCGCGGGCCGCCGCTACAAGCTGCGGTTTATGACCCAGGTGCGCGTCAGGCCCGTGCGGTTTGTGCTTTTTGTCAACCGGAAGGAAGGTTTTCCCGCCTCGTATGTGGGATACCTGAAAAACAAGCTGCGCGGCCTGGGTTTTCAGGAAATCCCCATCGATATAGAGCTGCGTACCCGGACCCCGGGGGAAAAGCCGGGATGAGGCGCCTGGGAATCGGCGAGGTATGCAGGCTTCTGGATATCAAGCCCCATGTGCTGCGCTACTGGGAGGAAGGGATATCGTTTCTTGAGCCGGAGAAGAACGCGGGCGGCCGCAGGATCTACGGCGACAGGGAGATGAACCTCCTGTACCGCCTGAAGTATCTTGTTGTCGAAAAACGCTTTACCGTGGAGGGCGCGAAGATCGCCCTGCTGGAGGAGATGTCCGGCCCGCGCGGGAACGAAAGGGCCGAAATCCTTGCCCAGCGGAAAAACCTTCTGGATTCGCTGGAGGGCCTGGAACGCCTGAAAGAGAAGACCTCGGATTTGATCGGGTCTTCGTTTATCCCCCCCGATCAGGAATACCTGCGGGAGATCTGGAAGGGTCTGCCCGCCAGGAAAAGACACAACCTGTCCTTTGACCTTATGCGCCTGCCTCGGAATCTTTTTACGCTGCTTGCGGCCCTCCACGAGGCGGCCCCTCCCGAGGCGCCTTCCTGCGGCCTGGTGCTTGTGCCGAGGGCGGACGCGCGCGGCGGGTTCGAGGAGGGGGCGGGCTGCCTTGCCGGGGGAAGGCTGGCCCTTCTTACCGTTGTCCCGGCAGTCCCGAAGGGGCCGGGGGAGGAGGCTTCGGCCGCCTCCGGCGGGCTTGTCGCGGCCCTTGCGCGGCTGGCCGGGGCCGTGAAGGAGGGCGCGCGGCCCTACGGGAAAACCCCCCTGTGGTACATTTTCACCGCGCCGGGGGGTTTGCAGGAGGAATGCCCCAGCCTGCGGCGCCTCCTTTCCCGCGAGGACAGCTTTTTTTACGACGAGGAGAACATCGTTTTCCTGCGGCAGCCCTTTTTCCCCTACCTGGACGGGCGGGGCCGCCTCCTTCTAAAAAAGGACGGGCACATCGCCGGATACGCCTCCGGCATGGCGGGGGTTTTGCTGGTGGCGGGTTCGCCCGCCTTTGGGCTGGAACTTGCCTCCCGGGGGGCGGATGTCCTGAACCTGCTTCCCGTGAACCGCTTTTCCCTGAATTTCCCCGACAGGGAGCTTCTTGGCGGCCACCTCCTGCGCCGGGCGGACATTTCCGTCCTGTGCCATGCGGCGGGGGGCGCGGGCAAAAAAAATCCGGCATACCGGACAAGCGGCAACTATATCCTGAACCGCGCCTTCCTTGCCTCCTGCAATCCGGCCTTCCACCTTTCGCGGCAGGTAATCCCCGTGCCGGATTCTGCCGATGAATTGGATGAGCGGCCCGCCGGAACCATCAGGGCTTCTTTAAGCTCATGCATGGCCGCGGCTACGGCCGCATGGGGAATCAGGGAGGACGAATGATTCGGAGCATTGTGGTTTTTTTTCTGGCGCTGCCCGCCTTGTGCCCGCCCCTGGCGTCCTGGGACATACTCCACTGCGATGCCTACGGCCTTGAGGACCTTGACATACGCGAGAATGCCGAGGTGCGCGGGCTTTATAAAGACATCATGGTTGCCCCCACGCTTGAGGTGCTGAAGCTCGCGCGGCAGGTCTTTTCCCAGCGCGGCCAGGACCACCGCGTCCGGGTGGAAGTCCAAACGACAAAAGACGCCTTCTATATCCTCTTCCTGAACGAGGAGGGCGGGGCGTTCCCCCCCTATGCGCGGGGAAACTGGATCGTCAAACGCGACCTTGCCACAGGCGGCTTTGTCCAAATAAAGATTTTTTTCCATTCGGACCCCGGCTCCTTTGTGCGGATCTTCCCCGACCGCGACGGCGCGGCGCAAGGCAGGTGCCTGATGGACGTGTACCTTTTCAACCGGCGGATCCAGCGGGAAGCGCCCCTGGGGAGCAGCCTGGTAAGCCTTTTGACGCTTTCCTTTGCCGACATCGTTGAGGCCACGCGCGCGACCGTGAACTGGCGGAACCTGATACCCGCCGTGGACCCCGCGGCGTACAAAGACGTGCGCGCCATGGCCGCCGCGATACGCCCCATGCTGCCGCAGGCCCGCGAAGTGGCGGACGGGGCCATGGACAAAAACGGCCGGATGGTTTTCATCGACTCGCTGCGGCCCCAAGGGGCAAATGCGGGCTTCAACTGCTCCGGTTTTGTCAAGTGGATTGCCGACGCGCTGTACGCCCCGCTCGCGGGGGAATACCTTGACATCGGGGAACTCAAAACGAAGCACCCCGGATCGCGCGGCAGCTCTATTTCCCTGCGCTACGAGAAGGAGCGCGATCCGTTTTTCGGCCTTGACTGGTCGCGGAACATTGCCCTTGCCTTTGCCCGCCTTGAACCAGGAAAAACCCCGGACATCGAATCCAGCGACGTGCGCGACCTTCCCTACTGGAAATACATCGAAGACATCGGCTTCCCCTCCGCTGACATCCCCGCGATTCTGTACTACCTTGCCCTGCGCGAGCCGGGGAATGTCTATATCGCCTCGGTCAACAGGGAGTTCGGCGAAAATCCCGTTTTGCGCCAGCACATCCATGTGGCCTTCCTCCTGCCCGCCATTGACGCGGAAGGGCGCTTTTCCTGCACGGTCATGGACACCACAGTGGAGAGCAGCATGAAGCAGCTTGTCAGGCGCGGGGACTTCATCCACCTTGTCCGCATAAAAGCCTCTGCGGGTTTTGAGCTGCCATTGGTGAAAAACGAGCCCTAGCCTGGGCGCCTTTTGCGGCCGCGCCGCAAAACCGGGCTTTCCGCTCCAATTCCTCGGATTTGCCAGGTTGCATGGGCGAGCAGCCCCATGCAAATCCTGCGGGATTTCCGCTTCAATCCCTGGCGCATCAGAAAGAGAAACCACGGACCGCGCAGACGAAAGGCGGCAGGCACGGACAAGAAGCAAGGGGTTTCGATTTAAAGTCCGTGGTTTCTCTTATCCGTCCGCGTGGCCAGTGGCCCGCTTTTGTGGTTTTTCAGGCTTCCAGGAGAAAAGCGTAGGTGACGGCGAAGGACGTGTAGTTCCCGAACATGTCAACCCGAACACTGAAAAGGAGTTTTTTCCCCCGGATGGCCCCGATCTCCACCGGATCCGGCACGCCCATGTGGGACAGTTTGTGCGGATTTACCACCGTGATGCCCAGATGCTTTGCCTTGGAAAAATCCAGCTGGATATCGGTCCCCTCCAGCGTGTCCTCCCGCTTGATGCCGATCCTGATGGTTATTTCCGGTTCTTCGGCAAGGGACAGGACAACATCGTTCACCCTGAACGACGGCGCCCAGCTTGAATATATGACCTCAAAATTTCCCGTGGTTATTTTCATAGATTAAATTGTAGCACGAAATTATAAACCGCGAAAGGGCTTAATTTCGGGTGCCTGCAAGAAATTCCTCCAGCCTCTTGTGCATGGCCTCGTAGTCGAAGTTTTCCGCCTGCTCGCGCAGCCACCCGACAAGCTCCTCCCCGCGCTCATAGCGGCAGCGTTCCAGTTCCTTCAGGATATCCTCCGTCAAATTGGAATTGAAACCCGCCGTCGCCTCGGACAAATCCTCCAGCAAAACCCGCTCCGGCTCCCCCTTAAGCGGCTTCACCTCGGAAGGCAGGCCCGCGGACCACTGCGCGAGCAGCGCCTTCAGCCTCCCCGTCAGTTCCAGGGTCACGCGCATCAGCTCCCCGTGCTTCCCCCTCACCGCCTCCCGCTCCCCCTTCTTCGCCGCAAGCTCCAACTCCAGCGCCAGCGCCGCCGCCCGCGCGGCGCACACCGCGTTGCAGGTGCCCTTCAGCCCGTGCGCCTCTATCGCGTAATCCGCAAGCGAGGACTCCGCGTGCCCTTCCATCCTCGAAAGCAGGGGCGGGGTGTGCGTGACAAAGGATTTCAGGATAGGCAGGTAGGCCGCCCCGGAGTTGCCGTACAGCACCAGCGCGGCCCCGAAGTCTATGCCCTCTACCGGGTGCCCCATAAGCCACCTGCCCTCCGCGTCGGTACCGCCCCTGCCGGGCCTCCCGCGCGCCTCCGGCCGCTCAGGATTCCGGCTCTCCGCCTGCATCAGCGTCCTCGCGTTCTGCCTGTCCCGCACCCACTGGTTCAGCACCATGTCCAGCCGCTTTATGTCGACGGGCTTGGATATATAATCGGTGAAACCGCTTTCCAGGAACATCTCGCGGTTCCCCCTCACCGCGTTGGCCGTCAGCGCGATGATGGCCACCTGCCGCGCGTAGGGGGTGCCGATGCGGTTCCTGATGGTCCTCGTCGCCTCTATCCCGTCCATCCCGGGCATCATGTGGTCCATGAACACCAGGTCGTACCGCGTTTCCTCCTTGCGTATGGCCTCCACCGCCTCCCTCCCGCTTAGTGCCGTGTCCACCCCCAGCCCGTAGGGCATCAAAAGGCCCTTCATCACGTCCAGGTTGGTCGACAGGTCGTCCACCACCAGCACCTTCCCGTAGGGCATGTAGGAGCGGATAAGGCTGTTGCCCCTGCTGCGGCCGCGGTCCTCGATGAAGTGCAGGCCGCGCAGGTTCTCCGCCGTCTCTTTGCCGATGGGCGTCCCGTCCACGATTCCCTGCGGCAGGCTCACGCGGAAGACGCTGCCCCTGCCGTATTCGCTTTGGACCGAAATGCTCCCCCCCATCATTTCCACCAG
>JAISXE010000181.1 GCA_031270615.1 Spirochaetia bacterium | reverse complement strand
ATCGGTTTGCGTAAAAAGGTTCGTGTCTGAAAGTGATCGGGGTATGAACCATGCCATAAAATCCAATTCCTTGCCAAACGAAGATACCTCGGAGCTTGCTCCGAGGTTCTTCATTTGTTGGCATTTGCAATTCCCCGCGCCCTGATGGTGTCACACGGCGAGCCTTGTAAAAACTTCATTTATCTTTTGGCCGTCCGCTATGAATTTGGCGCTCAGATGGCTGTTCACGGTCGCGTTGCCGGTAAACGAATTATAAACATCCCAAAGAGATATATCTTTGCGGAGGCTGATTGAATCGCTGATATTTTCCTCCTGGAGGTGAACATCCTTCAAGTATCCGGCCTTCATGGCTGCTTCCCTTTTTTTTCCTGTCTTGATATTGATGTCAATGTTTCCGGCGCATTCAAGGATCGATAAAACGCTTTTCCGCAAACCAAGCGGAAGTTTTTTATCCGAGAAAAGCTCTCGTTGCTTTTCGGAAAGGGAAGCATCGTTCAGGCGCTTATATAAATGCGCTTTTGCTTCAAGAGTCGCAAATGACCGATCAAACCATGCGGCGATTTGCAGTTTGCCCAGACCCTGCCAGTTTTTTGCGGTTACGGCGATATAGGATTGTTTTACCCCCGGATAACCACTGTCAACAAGTTAAGGCCCGCAATCAGCCCGTGGGGCGCCAGGGGCTGGTCGCAATTTGCTTTAAGGCCGTACAAGCAGGCCGTGGGCGAAGCCCCGTGTTGGTAAAGCAAAACGGTCTGCCGCCCATGCAACCCGGGTTTTTGGCGCGGGAGCGCCAAAAAGGCGCACATCTTTTTCTTAACTTGTTGACATTGGTCTCAATGCCCCGCTGTATGGCGTTTATGGTATTCTGTAAACTCCACGCATGTATTAAAACAATTAGCCGGTTTCTCATATAAATCTCATACAGAATTCATATTTTTCCCGCAGAGTGTTTTAAAATTTTTACGGAGGAAAAAATGAAGACGAAAATTCCTGTTTTACTTGCGGCCATTGTTGCGGCTGCCACCCTTCTCGCGGCCTGCGGCGGAAATCAGGCCTCGCAGGAGGCGGCGCCACGGGGGGAGACGGGCGCGATACTGCTGTACACGTCCAAACCTGATGCGGATATCAGCAGCACCATAGAAGGGTTTAACAAATTCCATCCCGGCGTTCAGGTGCAGGTGTTCCGCTCCGGCACCGAGGAGGTTATCAGCAAAATCTATGCGGAAAAGGAAGGGGGCAGGATTCTTGCGGATGTGCTGCTTTTGGCTGACAATGTTACCTTTGAGCGTTTAAAGCGGGACAAGCTGCTTATGGCCTACGATTCCCCGGAGGCCGCGAACATCGACGGGGCCTATATCGATGCGGATCGTATGTATTACGGAACCGCAGCCATTTCCTCGGTTTTGGTTTACAACACAAACCTCGTGCAGACCGCTCCCAGGGATTGGGCGGATATGCTGTCCCCGCAGGCGGCGGGCAGGGTTTCCCTGGCAAGCCCGCTGTATTCCGGCGCGGCGGCCTACCAGCTCGGCGTGTTGGTAAAAAACCCCCTGTTTGGCTGGGATTATTATAAGGGACTCAAGGCGGGGCGCGCGAAGGTGGGAAGGGGCAACGGCGGCGTTATTACCGATGTGGTAAACGGCGAAAAGGCATACGGCATCGTGCTGGACTATATGGCGAATAACGCGAAAAAAGAAGGCAACCCCATAGATTTTGTGTATCCTGAGTCGGGCAGCACCGTGGTAACCGAACCTGTTGGGATTCTTGCCTCCACCCAAAACCCGCAGGCCGCGAAGAAATTCCTGGATTTTGTCATTTCGAAGGAAGGGCAAAGCCTTTCAAGCGCCCAGGGCTATGTCCCGCTGCACAAGGGCGTGGCGCCCGCAGCGGGGCTTAAAAAGGTGACGGAAATAAAAACGCTTGGCGCGGATGTCGCAGCCCTGTATGAACAGCGGGAACAGGACAAGGCCCGCTTCAGCGCCTTGTTTCAATAGGGCGAGGCGTGAATGTCTTTATGAGTTCCGCGTGCCAGTGGCAGATGAAGATGCCGGATATTATCCGCTTCGCGGCTTCCTCGGGCTTCGCGGGGCTTGAGATATGGACCGAACACCTGCGCGGCCAGGAAGCGGCTCCCCGGCTGAGGCAAAAAGCCCTCGATGAGGGCCTCGTCCTCAGCGCCCACGCCGCCAGTTGGGACTTAAATATCTGTTCTTACAACGCGGCAATACGGAGGGCTTCCATCAACGAAATCAAAAACTCCATAGATGCGGCCCGTGATTTAGGCGCGCGGGACATAACCATCCATCCCGGCAGGTGCGGCACTGCCGTGGTGGAACGGCGGGTTTTTCGGGAAATTCTGGAAGAGTCCCTGCGGGAGATATGCCGCTACGCGGGGCAGGTGGATATGGGGGTTTCCCTGGAATTGATGGAAAAGATACCTGGGGAATTTATTACGACCCCGGAGGAGATAAACGGGCTGCGCGCGGCCCTTGCCCCGCTTTCCTGCGCGGTCACGTTGGATGTGGCCCACATGGACACAACGGAAATGTTTTTCGCGTATGTGAAGGCCGTTCCCGGGGTCAATAAAATCCATCTCTCCAACCGAAGCGGCGGGAAACTGCATGTACACGTTTTCCGTGGGGATATCGACACGGTTTTTATCCTTGAGTATTTGCGGGATAAAGATTTGCCCATCATCATTGAGGGCGGCGGTTTAAGCCAGGAGGATTTACAGTGTATTCTGCGGCGCATACGACTCATAGAACAAAACGCGGCTTAAAAACCAATACCCTGCTTTGGGGCGCTCTGGCGCTTGCGGCGGGATTTGTTTTCATACTGCCCGTGCTGCGGCTTGTGCAGACAAGTTTTATTGCGGAAGGGCAATTTTCGCTGGAGGCATACGGAAATGTCCTCGCGCGCCCGGCCACATGGAGGGCGGTGGGGAACAGCCTCTTTATTGGCATAACGTCCACTTTGGGCGCTTTCACGCTGGGAACGGCTTTGGCCTGGCTCGCAGCCTACACGGACATCATGTTTGCCGGGGCTATCCGCTTTTTGGCCTTTTTGCCCTATATCCTGCCCTCATACAGTATGGCCCTCGCGTGGCGGCTGTTCTGCGCGCCCGGCGGGGCGGCGGCGGCCGTCTTTGCCCTGCTGCCCGGTTCCCCCGCCCCGCCGAACATATACGGATACGGGGGCATTATCTTTTTGCATATCCTGACATCCTTTCCGCCGGTTTTTTTGCTCATGGCATCCGCCCTGCGGCGCGTTCCCAGGGATATGGAGTGGGCCGCCCGTACCGCCGGGGTAAAAAGTTTCCGGGTGTTTTGGCACATCAATTTGCCGCTTATTGCGCCGGCCTGCATGGGCGCGGCAACGCTGGGTTTTCTGTCGATTATTGACAATTTCGGCATTCCAGCCATCCTGGGGATACCTGCGGGCATTCCGGTGCTGCCTACCTATATCTATGAGCAGATAGCCGGGTTGGGTTCTGCGGTGTTTCCCCAGGCAGCGGTGCTGTCCCTGCTGCTTATCGCCATGTCGCTTCCGGGGCCGCTTCTGCAAAAACTCCTGTTCCGTCCATCCACCGATATTGAAGCCGTCCTGCCGGATACCAGCCCCCGCGTTTTCCTGGGAAAACTGCGGCTGCCGGTTTCCCTCTGCGCCGTCGGCCTGCTTTTTTTCCTTTCCGTTATTCCAGTCTGTTTCATGGCGGGCACGGCGTTGAAACAGGCTATGGGGCTGCCGCTGTCGGCGGACAACTTTACCCTGAAAAATTTTTCTTTTGTCCTTCTGGAAAACCTGAAATCCCGCCGGGCCATTTTCAACAGCGCGTGGCTCGCGGCAGCGTGCGCCCTGCTCTGCGTGGCGGCGGGTACGGCCCTGGCGGTAAGCCTGGCGAAAAGGAAAAGCCCCTGGCCCCGGATTGTGGAAACCATGATTCAAATACCCTATTCGGTTCCGGGTATTGTGCTGTCCCTGTGCATGATACTGTTCTGGATGCAGCCCCTGCCGGGCTTCTTTCCCGGCGTGTACGGCAGCTCAAAGATTCTTTTGATTGTGTACCTGACCCGCTTTCTTGTGGTACAGACCAAGGCCAGTTACAGCGCCGTCGCGGGTTTTGACCGGGGCCTGGAAGAAGCCGCCCAGGCCAGCGGGGCCTCGGCGCTTACGGGCTGGATAAAAATCATACTGCCGCTTTTACTGCCCGGCATCCTCAGCGGCGCGATTATGGTATGCACCGGTGTCCTTACGGAGCTTACCCTCTCTTCCCTCTTGTGGTCCGCCGGGTCCGAAACAATCGGTGCCGCCATCCTGAACTTTGAACAGGCAGGCGCGCTGAAATATTCTTCGGCCCTGTCCTCGGTTGTGTGCCTGGCGGTGATCCTTTTGTTTTTCCTTTCGCAGCTTCCCGGCAGATACAAACTGAAATCATATACAGGAGATGTACGGATATGAATGTCTGCATTGAAGAGCTTTCCAAAAATTTCGGCGCGGCTCAGGTGCTGCGGAATATTGATCTGCACATTCCGCCCGGGGAATTTGTATCCCTTCTGGGACCCTCAGGCTGCGGCAAGACAACTTTGCTGCGCATCCTGGCCGGTTTTGAGCATCCCACGGCGGGGCAAGTCCTGTTTGACGGGAAGCCGGTATCCGGCGCGGGGCGCGGCGTTCCGCCGGAAAAGCGCGATATTTCCATGGTATTTCAGTCCTTCGCGCTGTGGCCCCATCTTACCGTTCGGGAACATCTGGAGTTCCCGCTGCGCCACCACCGCTTTGTGGCCGGGGAAATCCGCGCAAACGCCGCGCGGCATATCGGGGAAACCCTGGACATCGTGGGACTCTCCCGCTTCGCGGATCGCTATCCCTCCCAACTTTCGGGCGGCCAGCGCCAGCGGGTCGCCCTGGCCCGCGCGATGGTAACGCGCCCGGCCCTTATGCTGATGGATGAACCGCTCTCCGCCCTTGACGCGGGGCTGCGGATTGCCATGCGGGAGGAAATCCAGCGAATCCACCGGATCTGTGGCTGCACGGTTTTATACGTTACCCACGATCAGAGCGAGGCCCTTGCCATGAGCGACAGGGTGCTGATTATGAATAGCGGAAGTATAGAACAAAACGGAAGCTCCGCGGATATTTATTACCGCCCCGCCACCTCCTTTGTGGCCCGGTTTGTATCGGGCAGCAATCTGCTGGAAGGCAAATGGCAGGGCGAGACCTTCTGTTTTGGAACCCGGCCGCGCTGCCGCTGGATCGTCCCGAATGTTCAGGACAGCATCAAACGCGAAGGCCTGTGTCCCCTGAGGCCGGACCAGCTTGTATTTACCGGCGACACCCGCGAGCTTCCCGGCGTTATCCGCAACGTGCAGTTCCAGGGGAAGGAAAACCATTACGCCGTTGGGACGGCGCTCGGCGTTTTGCGGGTACACATTCCCGGCGCGCGGCGCTGCGAAGTCGGCCGGCAGGTCTTTGTCGGCCTCAGGGACAAGGCGGAAAACCCGCAGGCTTATGTCGCCGACAGCGCCGCCATGGTGATGTAGTTGTAGGGCTGGTTGAAGTGCGGCAGGAAGAAAATATCCAGCAGTTTCAGCTTGTCGATGCTAAGTTTTTCCTCGATGGCAAGGGAAAACATGTGGATCCCCATGGACATGTCGTAGCGCGAAGCCATCTGCGCGCCCAGAATCCGGCGCGTTTTTTTGTCGTACACGATGCGCAGCTTCACCTTGTGGTTGGCGCCTTTGACGAAACCGGGTTTCTGCGTGTCCTCGAACTGGGTGTATGCGGGCGAGAAACCGGCCTTTTCCGCGGCCGCCATGTTCAGGCCCGTGGACACCATCTTGTAATCGAAAATGCAAATGCCATTGGAACCCTGCACGCCCGCCGATTCAAGGGCCGTGCCGCAGACGTTGTGCCCCGCGACGATTCCGCTGCGCACCGCGTTGGTGGCCAGGGCGATGTAGGAGGTGCCTCCCGTGGCATTGGAATACACGGTGGCGCAGTCGCCGACGGCGTATACCCCGGGTTTGGAGGTTTCCTGCTTCAGATTCACCTTGTACGCCCCGTTTGCGAAAACCTCAAGGTCCTGTGCCCCCAGGGAAGAGTTAGGCTTAAAACCGATGGCCAGAATAACCACGTCCGCCGCGTATTCCCCCTTGCCGGTAACAAGGGCCTGCACCTTTCCCGCCCCCTTGATCTCCTGGACCTGTTCGCCGAAATGCAGTTCGACCCCGTTATCCGCAAGCACCGTGTCCATATCGCGGGTAAACCAGTCATCGTAATAACTGGAAAGGCTCGTACCCATGGCCTCGAAAAGCAGGGCCTTCTTTCCCCGCCGGCACACCGCTTCGGCAACCTCCACGCCGATATACCCCGCCCCGATAACCGCGACGGTTTTGACTTCCGGCCTGTCCATCAAGGCGTTGATCCTCTGCCCGTCCTGGAAGAGTTTCACCGATGTCACGTTTTCCAGCTCGATGCCCTTGATTTTTGGAATGATGGGCAGGGAGCCTGTGGCCAGGATAAGTTTGTCGTAGCTCTCGGCGATCTCCCTGCCGTTTTTGTCCGCGGCAAAAACCTTTTTCCCCTCAAAATCCACGCGCCGCACTTCGGTCTGCATATGCACCGCTGCCTTCTTGGCGCGGAGCTTTTCCTCCGACGAATAAAAAAGCCCGTCGGGATTATCGATCTGCCGCCCAATCCACAGCGCCGTGCCGCAGCCCAGATAGCTTATATTGCTGTTTGAATCAAAAACAACCAACTCGTTCCCCGGGTAGTTGTCCAGAATCGTATTCGCCGCGGCGGTCCCGGCGTGATTCGCTCCGATTAATACAATCTTACTCATGACGCGATTCTCCTTATCCTCCATGATTTGCGGCTACTTACTATATTTGCCGCACCTACCATACTCTAATGCTTCGCGAGGCAAATTGCAAGCGGAATAAAAAACCACTTCGGGTAACGGCATTTGCTTTTTTTGGCCATATTGGTCGGTTTGGCCCATTTTTTTGCGGTGAAACCGCAAAAAAACCGGGCTTTGCGGGGCTTCGCTGTCGCTCCGGCCCTGCGGGCGCGCTTCGCGCCCCCTCCAATCCCTTGTGCCCCAGGGGCTATCCGCGCTTCGCGCAATAAAATGTTATGCGTTATGGCAAGTGCCGTTGCCCTGGGAACCGTTGGCCGCACGGAATACGGAACCACTGACCGCGCGGAATGAGAAACCGCTGACCGCACGGGATAAGAAACCACTGACCGCACGGAATAAAAAGCCGCTGGGCGCGCGTTTATTTCGGCGTGCGCAGTCCGTGTTGTCCGTGGTAAATTTTTGCCTTTGTGTTATGCGTTATTTAAGGATAAGCTCTAAATGTAATACATATACGCGTCGTCCGGGTCGGTGGTGCCGACAAGGGAGGCGAGGGTCTGCCCGTCTATGACTTTCGCGATGCGCGCGTTCAGGCGGTCGAAAACCGCCAGGCGGATGCAGCGCTGGAGCCTGCTTTCAGTTACCTCCGGGCAGGGAGGATCGGCAACCAGCATGTCCCCCTCCAGAACCCGCAGAACCTCGCCGATACTGATATCCTCCGGGGAAACGGCCAGGGCATAACCGCCTGAGGCGCCCTTCACCGAGCGGATAAACCCCGCGCGGCGCAGAAGAACCGCCACCTGCTCAAGGTAGCGAACCGAGATATTCTGCCGCCCGGCCACCGAGGCGAGGGTGACATGGGACTCGCCCGCGTGCTGGGCCAGATCGATCAAAAGGCGCGTGCCGTAGCGGCCGCGGGTGGATATTTTCATATTATGTACTCCGGCCCCTCCAGGGTACGGTAGGCATCCATAAGATCGGCAAGGCTTACGGTGTTCACGCAGTCCGCGATTGTCCTGTACAGTTCCCCCCAGGTGTTGCGGCTCAGGCACCAGCTTTCGTTGGGGCATTTCTCCGACTCAAGGCAGGCCACAGGTTCCAGAGGCCCCTCCGCCGCGCGCAAAACGTCTCCCACGGATATATGCTCCAGCATCCTGCCGGGAAGGTAGCCGCCGTGGGGCCCCCGCGTGGAGATGATGATTCCCGCCTTTTTCAGGGGAATGAAAAGCTGCTCAAGGTAGCCGTCCGAAATCCCCGTGTACTCGGCTATGTCGCGCACGCTCACATATTCACCTTTCTGAAACATGGCCAGATACAAAAGGGCCTCCAGCGAATACCGTCCTTTTGTGGAAATTCTCATGCCTACCCCCATGACAAAATCAAAAGAAAAAATTCAAAAAAAAATTCGCGGGCAGAGTATATCATAGTTCCCCGCAGGCGTGGAAGGCCTGTGCCAGATCATTTATAAGATCATCGGGATCCTCGATTCCCACCGACAAACGCATAAGCCGCTCGTCAACCCCTGCGGAAAGCCTCATCTGCTCGGGAATGGCGCCGTGCGTCTGCACCACGGGATAGGTCAGAAGGGACTCCGTTCCCCCCAGGCTTTCGGCAAAAAGGATGAGCGCCACGTTTTTCAAAAGCAGCGGGGCGTCCGCGGGATTTTTCAGGTAAAAGGAAATCATGCCCCCGAAGCCCCTCGCCTGGGCCTTGCTGATTCCATACTGGGGATGATCGGGAAACCCGGCAAAAAAGACCTTCCCGACGCGGGGATGTTCCCGCAGCCAGGATGCGATCCGCAGGGCGCTCGCCTGGTGCCTCTCCATTCTGAGGGCAAGGGTCTTCAGCCCCCGCAGCACAAGCCAGGAATCGAAGGGCGAAAGGGAAGCCCCCTCGCTTTTCTGCGCGTTGCGCAGTCCCTCCTCAAGCCCGTCCTGCGAATGCACCAGGAAACCCGCCAGCGTGTCGTTGTGGCCCGCCAGGTACTTTGTGCCGGAATGCACCACAATGTCCGCCCCCAGGTCCAAAGGCGTCTGGAAGTACGGGGACAGGAAGGTGTTGTCCACGATAAGATGCCCGCCCCGCCCGTGGATAAGCTGCGCGCAGCGCCGGATATCCGTGACCTTCATCATGGGGTTCGAGGGGGTCTCGACGAAAAGCGCCTTTGTCTGGGGGCGCAGCGCCGCCTCGGTCCTGGCGAAATCGCTGGTATCGACATACGAAAACGAAAACCCGTACAGCGCGTAATACTCCTGGAACAGGCGGTAGGTCCCCCCGTACAGGTCCTCCGAAACGATCAGGTGGTCGCCCGGCTTGTAAAGCTTTATCAGGGACGAGATCGCCCCCATGCCCGTGGAAAAAGCCAGGCCGTAGCGGCCGTTTTCGACAAGGGCCAGCGTGCGCTCCAGCTCCGTGCGCGTGGGGTTGACGACCCGCGAGTAATCGAAGCCCGTGGATTCGTTCAGGCCCGGGTGCCGGAAAGTCGCGCTCTGGTAGATGGGCGTGCTGATGGCCCCGGTGCAAGGATCAAAAGGCGTCGCCCCATGAACAAGGCGCGTCGCAAGCGCGTGTTTCTTCGGACAGTCCGAAACGGTTTCAGAAGTGTTTTCCATTCGTCTTTTTCCTATGTTAATTGTAGGAGATAGCGGGGAAAAAAGCAAGCGGAAGAATAAAGAAACCAGGGCATCGGCGTTTACTTTTCTCAATCGCATTGATCATTTTGGCACATTTTTTGCGCCCCCAGGCGCAAAAAACCCGGGTTGCATGGGCGAGCAGCATCCCGAAGGGATGCGACCAGCCCAGGTTGCATGGGCGAGCAGTATTTTTGTATCCGCGTAGCGGGTACAAAAATACGACCAGCCGGGCTATCCGCTCCA
>JAISXE010000118.1 GCA_031270615.1 Spirochaetia bacterium | reverse complement strand
TGGAAGCCTTTGTTCTCGGCACGGGGGGCATGATGCCTCTTCCGGGCCGTTTTTTGACCTCGGTTCTGCTGCGCCGCGAGGGGGACCTTTTCCTTTTTGACTGCGGCGAGGGGACGCAGGTGTCTCTGCGCAGCCTGAACCTGAAATGGAAAAAAATCACCGCGATTTTCATTTCCCACACCCACGCGGACCACATCACCGGCCTTCCCGGCATCCTCATGCTCTCCAGCCAGGTGGACCGCTCGGAGCCCCTGTACATAATCGGGCCGCCCAGGATACGCGAGTTCGTGGAACTTTCCCGCAGGGTGCTGGATATGTACATCAACTATGAAATCGTCGTTCGGGAAATTGAGGATCCCGGCCAGCCGGGCGAGGTTTTCCGGGGGGAGGGCTGCGCCGTTACGAGCTTTCCCCTGCGCCATACGAAACCCTGCGTGGGCTATGCCCTCGCGGAGGACATGCGGCCCGGGGTGTTCCATCCCGAAAAAGCCCTTGGGCTGGGCGTGGCGCGCGGGCCTTTGTGGTCGCGGCTTCAGGCGGGCAGCGAGGTGCCCGGGGAAAACGGGAAAACAGTCAGGCCCGAGGATGTTCTGGGACCGCCCCGCAGGGGCCGCAAGTTTTCGTTTATTACCGATTCCCTGTACACGGAAAGCGCCTGCGCCCATGTAAAAGACTCGGACATACTCATCTGCGAGGGAATGTTCGCCGCAGACCTTGAGGAATCCGCGCGGGAAAAAAAACACATGACATCCCGGCAAGCCGCGGCCCTGGCGAAAAACGCGGGCGGCATCGGGAAACTGGGCCTGATCCATTACAGCCCCCGCTACCTGGAACGGGACCTGAAGCAGCTCCTGCGCGAAGCCAGGGAGATATTCCCCGACACCTTCCTTACCCGCGACGGCCAGATTCTGCCCATGCCGAACCTGGATTAGGCACTGTCGGCAAAGGAGAAAAACTTACCACTGACCGCGCACGCCGAAATAAACGCACGCCCATCAGGGCGTGTCTTTGCCCACCCGGCAACAGGGCGAGAGGCCCAAAAACGGTTCTGTCGTATATAAGGGCGACAGGCCGACAAAGACAGGCAAAAAACCGGGGGTTCTAAACAACTCCATTGAAAAAAATCTGTCCGGGTGGGCGGTGCCGTGTGGTCAGTGTGGTCTTTCGGTTTCTCTTATTCTGTTGTGCAAGGCGGGGAATTATTTGGGGATAGGCTCTTAGGACCTGTTTAAAAATAATCCGGAATTTGGGCGCATGGGCGGCCAGCCCCTTGCGCGCCCTATTCATACGAAACCAAATATCCGCTATAAAATAAAGAACCATGCTGGAATCCACCCGCGCCATTGTAGAGGCAATCCGCTCCATTCCCCGGGGGAAGGTCTCATGCTACCGGGATGTCGCTCTGGCCGCGGGGCTGCCGGGCGGTGCCCGGCAGACGGTGAGGGTTCTTCATTCCATGTCGAGGAAAGAAAAACTCCCCTGGCACAGGGTCGTAAGGGCCAACGGCACCATAGCTTTAGATGCCGGCCGCGGCCTGGAGCTTCAGGCAGCCCTGCTCCGCGCGGAGGGGGTCGAGGTCTCGAAAAACGGCAGGGTGGACATGGCGAAGTACGGCGTGAAAAAGTTCCCCTGATGGTTTCGATTCTCCTGCGGAAGGTGGGCCAAATCGGTATTATTCCCACTGTCAGCAAGTTAAGGTCCGCAATCAGCCCGTGGGGTGCCAGGGGCTGGTCGCCCATGCAACCCGGGTTTTTGGCGCGGGAGCGCCAAAAAGGCGCAGATTTTTTTCTTAACTTGTTGACAGTGGCATTATTCCCGGATAAGCTCTTGGCCTTCCCCGGCCGGAGGCAGGTAGCGCCGCAGTTTTTCCATTACCTCGTCGATGTTCATGGGTTTTCCCAGATGGTCGTTCATGCCGCAGGCAAGGCATTTCTCTATGTCCTCGCGGAAAACGTTTGCCGTCATGGCCACGATGGGGATTTTTTTCGCGGCGGGGCTGTCCATCTCCCGTATGCGCCTGGTTGCCGTGTAGCCGTCCATTTCCGGCATCTGCACATCCATAAAAATCATGTCGTATTTTTCCGCGGCCGCGCTGAACTTCGCCACCGCCTCTTTGCCGTTGTCGGCGCAGTCAATTGTTATGGCGGTAGGTTCCAGAAGGGAAAGAACGATTTCCTGGTTGATTTTAACGTCTTCGGCCAAAAGCAGCCTGCGGCCCTTGAAGCAGTTAAGCTCTGCGGGCGGGGAGCCTTCCCGGGAATCGCCCACCACGGTGTCCAGGCTCAGGCATTCGCTGATGCAGTCCGCGATGGCAGAGGGGAAAAGCGGCTTGGGGAGGAATTTCCCCACCCCCGTTTCCCGCGCGTCTTTTTCGATGGCACTGTAATCCATCGCGGACATCATGACGATAAGCGCCCCGCCGCCCCAGGTTTTTTTTATGATGCGCGAAAGCTCTATGCCGTCCATGCCGGGCATCTTCCAGTCAATAAAATAAAGCGTGTAGGCGCCCCGGTGTTCCAGAAAGGCGCGGGCCTGTTCCCCTCCGCAGGCCGTGTCGCAGGAAAAGCCCAGCCGCTGGGCAATGTCCGCAAAGTATTCCAGGACCGCCTCATCGTCGTCCACCACGAGGACCCGTATGTCCTTCCAGTTTTTGCCCGAAGGAACCGGCGGCTGCGTTTCTTTGGCGCGCCCCAGCTTTACGCTCGCGGTAAAGGTGGAACCCTTTCCCACCTCGGAGTCCACCGTGATGTCCCCGCCCATCATCCGGACGATGCCGCGCGAAATCGCAAGGCCAAGTCCCGTGCCGCCATACTTGCGGGACGTGCTGGATTCGGCCTGCGTGAAAGACGCAAAAAGGCGGGACTGCTGCTCCGGCGTGATGCCGATGCCGGTATCGCGTACCGTTATGCAGAGGGTGCAGGTGTCTTCCGCCTCCTCCAAAAGCCGCGCCTCCAGGCGCAGGCTGCCGCCCTCCGGCGTAAACTTTACGGCGTTGGAAAGAAGGTTCGCAATCACCTGGGAAATCCGCTGGTCGTCGCCGTTCACCATGCGGGGGGTATTCCTGTCGATATGCACGGTAAAGTTCTGTTTTTTTTCTTCCACGCGAAAGCCCATCACCCCCGCAACCTTTTGCAGCATTTTCTCGAAATCGAAATCCGCGCAGGAAAGTTCCAGCTTGTTTGCTTCTATCTTCGACATGTCAAGGATATCGTTTATAACGCCCAGAAGATGGCTTGAGGCCTCGTCGATTTTCGCGAGGCAATAGTCCTTGCGTTCCGCGCTGTGCGCCGTTCTGGCCAGGCCCGTCATGCCGATAATCGCGTTCATGGGGGTGCGTATCTCGTGGCTCATGGTGGAAAGAAAATCGCTCTTCGCGCGGCTTGCGTTTTCCGCCGTTTCCTTGAGTTCCTCAAGACGCTGTTTTTGTTCCTCGATTTTCCGGAAAGGGGCGGCCAGGGCGTTTGCCGCCAGAAGCGCGGCCAGAAAACCCAGGCCCAGGAACACCGCGGCGGAAAGAAGAAGGACGCCCGTGGTCCGCGTGGCGGGGCTTTCCTCAATGGGAGCGGCAACCGCCGCTATCCAGTCGTCGGAGCCTCCTATGGGGGTGTAGGCGCACACGCGGGGAACCCCGTCGTAGCTGTAGATGGACGTTCCGGGTTTTCCGTCCCGCATGGCGGCGTAAACCACCTCCAGCGGCTCATCGGGACTCCCCCCGGTAACCGCGTCAATGAATTCCTGCCGCTGTAGGACCAGCTTTGGGCGTATGTTCGCGATAAAGACCCCCTGCCCGTCAAGGACGAAAATATTGCCGGAGGCCCATATTCTGAAATCGGCCACCATGTTGGAAAGGATGGCGGCAGGCAGGGTCGCAACCAGAATCCGCGATCCCATAGGGACGCATATCCGTATGACAAGGCTCCCCGCATCCGCGATCTCCGTCGTGGTGATGACCCGCTCCCCCGTAAAGGCCCTTCGGGCGTAGCGGCTCCGCGCGAAGTCCTGCCCCGGGGCGGATTTGCCGACGGCGGCCTCCACGCCCCGGGGGTTTATGACTGCCAGCGAAAGATAGTTGTGCAGCCTGAGCTGCTCAAGAAGCACCCCCGACAGGGTTTTTTGCTCCTCGCCGCGCAGGCCGCTTTGGGAAGCGGAAAGCACGTTGGCGGCCGCAACATCCGCCTCCGTCCGCAGAAGCCGCAGGTTGGCGGAAACCAGTTTTCCCGCAATCGCGCTTACCACCCGCATATCGTCTTTTATGGTCTCCACCAGGTGAAGCCGGCTGTAGTACAGACTTATGGCGATACTGGACGCGGTAATCAGCACGACGATTGAAGCAACAATAAAAAACGTTTTTGCCCGAATTGACACGGCGGCTCCCCTATTAGGTTGGTCCATCATAGCGCGGAAGCATTTTGTTTTCAAGAAGACGCGGCCCGGAGCCAGGCAGTTGTGAACCGCCGACCCCAAATCCCGCCCGGGGGGGATGGAAAATTAGGAATGGGGAAGCAGGAACGGTGTGGTGTTTTGGGCGCGTTTTTTTTCGGCCGGGCCGAAAAAAAACCGGGCTTTCCGGGGCTGCGCTGTCGCTCCGGCCCTGCGGGCGCGCTTTCAGCGCCCCCTCCAATCCCTCGCGCGGCCCGGTCAAAGAATGTGCCAGGCACCATCCAGCCTTCAGCCGCAGGGAAACCTTTGGCCTGCTGGCGCGCATAGACCCGGAAACGCAGGCGCGCGACCCCGCCCTGTTCGAGCTTATGTATTCCTCCGGGCTGCCGGTGTGCGAGGCCGCGCGGGATTTGGTGGAAGCCCACCTGCGGGGGAAGTTCGGCAGGGACAGGGTGGTGCCGCTGTCGAAGGTTGCGGCGGCGTTCCTGGGCCGTTACCCGGGGAAGCGGGCGGCCAGCCCCAGGGGGCATGGGCTTTTTGGGGCGGTGGACGAGGCATGCGGGGAGCGCGCGGGAAAACTGTTTGCGAACAAGGAGGCGGAGTAGTAGTAGAATAAGCCTATAATGGTGTTTGGACGGACCAGAGCGCCGGGAACGGACTGTTTTCCGGCCCAGGGAAGGAAACGCGCTCCCCGAATGAATCGTTTTTGGCGGATGCCAGGACTGGTCCCAGCCCCGGCGTTTTTTTGCGCGAAAAAAACGCCCACAGGAAAACCCTTGCCATTTTCCGTTTTACCGGCAAAGAGCGGGACGAGGAGACGGGAGTGTCGATAATTTTTAACACCCCAAGTGCAATGGTCGAATTTCTCAAAGAGAATCCCAGTGGCATTGGTTTTAATATCTCGCTTGATAATATCGGAATTGGATCCTCGGCAGTTTCACTTGTCGCAGACGCCTTTGGAGTTACAAAAACAGTTAATGTGGCAACAAAAATTTCTTACGTTACTGCCGGGAACGACGGGATGCAAGCTTTGCTTCACCCTAATGCAGATACGATTAGTGATGTTATAATAAGTGGTATAGGGTTTATTCCTGGAGGCGGCACGCCTGTGGTGGCATACAGGCACGCGGTGACGGAGAACAAAATCAGCTTCGCTGGCGACGGCCCCCGATAATTTCATGAAGACCGTGGTTCTCACGGACGGCCTCGGGCGGGGCATACTGACGGCCAAGCAGGGGGAGACGCGCGGCGCGGGGAACCAGCGGCAATACGGCTGGAACATATCCGGGGCGCTGAGGTACGACGCGAAGGGCTGGGCGGTGGCCGAGGGGCAGAACGAGTTTGTCCCGGGGCGGATGTAAGCGCCGCCCTTAATTACGGTTTCCCCAACGGCCTTGTGCGGCCCACGGAGAA
>JAISXE010000012.1 GCA_031270615.1 Spirochaetia bacterium | reverse complement strand
TTCTCCGGTTACCAGAACGGCCTTGGAGCTTGCCCGTATCGCCTCAATATAGGCGAATATGGAACGCATCACCTCGCTTACCGTAATGATTTCCTGAAAGGCCTCGGGGTGCTTGAGTTACCAGTTGGGCGTCGCCTCTTCCAGCTGGGTTACTCTGCTGCGCAGCTCTCGTATGGTAAGCGCATGCTGGATTGTCGGCAAGAGGCGGTTTTCGGAAACCGGTTTCAGGAGAAAATCAAAGGCCCCCGCCTTCATGCATTCCACCGCCACATCGACGATGTCCTCAATGGTAATAATAACCACCGGGATGTCCGGATACTGTTCGTGGATGCTTTGAAGAAGGCTCTGCCCGGAAACATGGGGAAGGTGCAGGTCAAGCAGTATAATGTCGAAGGCCTCCCTCGCAAGAAGGTTCATGACGCGCCTGCCGTCGTTGCACGAGGCAAGGCGGCCGTATCCGTTGTTCTCCAGAATGGCCCGCGTGTATTCCGTAAGGATCGGATCATCATCGACAATCAGGATATTGGGCTGGACTACTGCCGGCATCGCGTTATGTTCCTTTACGGCGGACTTCTACGAACGCCTTGACCTCTCCGCTGGTTCGCATTTCGATGATGACATGCCAGATGCTTTTGTACGGCGGATCCAGAATAACCGTGGGAGCACCGTCCAGGTCCTGCTTATACTCGCAGGATTTTCCCAGCTTGTACTTGTAGTAGTTCCCCGTATCCATAAGGAACACCCGGGCGCGGCTAAAATCCGTCGCCTCGTTCATTTTGACGATAATGGAATCATACTGCTCCGCTTTTAATTTATAGTGCAGATACTTCATACGCCCCCCTTACATATTTCTGCGCTGTGCCTGGGAGACGGTGGCGTTGAGTTTGTCAAGCCGCTGGGCGATGAGCCGCGCGAGGAGAATGCCGTAGTGGGGCTTTTCCTTGATGACGTTCATAAACTCGTTTTTCGATATTTTGAACAGCACCGAGTCGCTGCGGGAGACGACCGTCGCCGAGCGCCTGTTGGCAAGAAGGAAAGACATCTCGCCGATAAAAATATCTTCCGGCTCCAGGGTGGAAATCTTTTTGCCCTTTGACAGAATGTCAAAGTTGCCCGCCGCGATATAATACAGGTAGTTGGATTCTTCGCCTTCGGTTATAACCACCTCTCCCGGTCCAAAGGTAACCGGCTCGCGCTTGGAGAACAGGCCCGGAACTTTTTCCGTGTCGCCGGCAATGTGGAGCATATCGAAGGAGACCTCGTTGCCCGCCTCGTTGTAGCGCAGATTCTCGCCGTAGTATCCGGCCATTTTGATCCCGTGGCCGTGCATTTCCAGGTTCAGGCCCTTTTTTTCCAGCCGGGCCTTCCAGTCAAAACCCGGACCCTCGTCCCTGATCGTAAAAGAGGACTTCTCCACGCCGATCTGGTAGGAAAAATACACCTTCTTTGCCGCGACCGCCGGGTCTTTGAGTTTTTCCCGTATAAGGTCCAGGGCGTCCCTGTCCTCGTTGAGCCACCGGGTTTTCTCGTCGTAGCCTATCCGGCAGTTACCATGTTCCACGGCGTTCAGAAGCAGTTCAAAAAGCGCCACAAGAAGCCTGTCCCTCTTGTCCTGATTGATGTATCCGGCGTTGTAAAGAAAGTTTGTTACCAGGTTGATATACGTGCGGATAACAAAAGGGTCGTTCTCCATAACAAAAGTTCCGGATATGCTTTTTAGAAGATTCTGCTGCACGTCGCGGTGAAAAAGAAAACGGTGGTTCTGAAAAATAATTTTCATAACCCGGAAGAAGCCCCATATCATTTCCGCCCGGGGAATCAGGCTGATGATGTTCGAGTTGCGCATAAGCTCTTCGGCCTTCTGCGTGTCTTTACGCAGGTGAACGCCGATAATTCCGCCAAAGTGGAGCCAGGGGTCCTCCTTGGTCTGTTCAATTATTTTTACGCTGTCGATCCGGAAGTCGGAAATGTTGATGAGGCTCAGCTCAGGAAGCTCATATTTAAAGTATTCCATGGCCTTCTCTTCGGTATCGATAAAAACCGGTTCAAACTGGCCGTAGAATTTCTCGACGATCCGTCTGATGACCCCGTTAAGTTCGAGGTCGGTACTGATAACAGGCATTTTGTTCATTGGGTATATCGCCTATAATCCGCTCTTGTTTTGCAGTTTTGCCCAGGAGTCTTTCAGCGTTACGGTGCGGTGAAACACCGGTTTGCCGCCGCACGATTTTGCGTCGGCGCAGAAATACCCCTGCCGCAGAAACTGCCGGGTCTCGCCGGGCCGCGCGTCCCCGAGATCCGGTTCCACCTTGCAGCCGGAAAGGACTTTCAGCGAATCAGGGTTCAGAAAGTCTTCCCAGTTTCCGCCCTCCGGCACATCCTGAGGGTCGGCGCGCGTAAAAAGATTCTCGTAGAGCCTTACCTCCGCGTCCACGGCGTGCTGCGCCGAGACCCAGTGGGAAGTCCCCTTTACCTTACGGCCGTCCGCGCTCGTGCCGCCGCGGGAGGCCGGATCGTAGATGCACAGGATTTCCTCCACCTCGCCCGCGGCGTTTTTGTGAAAGCCGGTACACCGCACATAGTAGGCGTGCTTGAGGCGTATCTCCGTTCCCGGGGACAGGCGGAAAAAGCCCTTGGGCGGGGTTTCCTTAAAGTCTTCCCGCTCGATGTACAGGGTTTTGCTGAAGGGAATTTTTCGCGTTCCCGCGGCAGGGTCTTCGGGGTTGTTTTCCGCATCGAACATTTCGACCTGGCCCTCGGGATAGTTGGTTATGGTCAGCGTAACGGGATCCAAAACCGCCATGCCGCGCCGCGCGCGCCTGTTCAGGTCTTCGCGCAGGCAGAACTCAAGAAAGGCCAAATCTACCATGCTGTTTACTTTGGCGACGCCGATTTTTTCCGCGAAAGTCCGTATGGCCTCGGGCGTGTAGCCCCGGCGGCGCAGGCCCGAAAGCGTGGGCATGCGCGGGTCATCCCAGCCGTCCACGACGCCCTTCTCTACCAGTTCCAGGAGCCGCCGCTTTGACATCATCGTATAGCTCAAGTTAAGGCGCGCAAACTCAATCTGCCGGGGCCGGGGCGTGAGTTCCAGCGCCTCGGTAAACCAGTCGTACAGGGGCCGGTGATTTTCAAATTCGAGGGAGCACAGCGAATGGGTAATGCCCTCAATGGCGTCGCTCTGGCCGTGGGCGTAATCGTACATGGGGTAGATGCACCAGGCGTCGCCCGTGCGGTGATGGGACTCATGTTTGATGCGGTACATGACAGGGTCGCGCATATTGAGGTTGGGGGAGTTCATATCGATTTTTGCCCTGAGGACCCTGGCCCCGTCAGGAAACTCGCCCGCGCGCATACGGCGCAAAAGGTCGAGATTCTCCTCCACGGATCTATTGCGCCAGGGGCTCGCCTTGCCCGGTTCGGAGGGCGCGCCCCGCATACTGCTTATCTCCTCGGCGCTCGAATCATCCACATAGGCAAGCCCCTTTTGGACAAGAAACTCCGCCCACCGATACAGCTGTTCAAAATAGTCCGAAGCGTAAAACATATTGTCCCAGGTAAAGCCCAGCCAGCGTATATCCTCCTGGATCGCGTCTATGTATTCAACGTCTTCTTTGGACGGGTTTGTGTCGTCCATGCGGAGGTTGCAGACACCGCCGTAGTCCCGGGCTATGCCGAAGTCTATGCAGATGGCCTTGGCGTGGCCTATGTGCAGATAGCCGTTCGGCTCAGGAGGAAAGCGGGTGGTTATTTTACCGGCGACCCTGCCGCTTTTGATATCCTCGTTGATGAACTCCCGAATAAAATCGGAGCCCGCCGCGCGCGTGGTATTCTCTGCCATGTCCTTCCTGCTCCCCTATTCAAGTATCGCATTCCGCTAAAAGTATAGCAGGAGGAAAGGTTCTGGGCAAGGCCATCAGTGGGAGTGAGGTGCGGGGGTAAAGAGTTTGGGCGCCCCTGGATTTTTCGGCCCAGGGCCGGAAAATCCGGCCGGGCTTTTCGCTTCAATCTTTTTTGCGGCCGAGCCGCAAAAAAGGATTTCCGCTGCAATCCCTGGCGCCCCACGGGCGAGCAGCAATTTTGCGAAGCAAAATTGCGACCAGCCCCTGGCGCCCCACGGGCGTGCTGCAATTTTGCAGCGCAAAATTGCAGCCGGCAACTCTAAAAGGCGGCGGTCTTCCTTTCCGTCACCGCGAAGGCGTGGTGTACGCCATGCCTACAACTCAAGGCGCCGCAGCGGGGGAAACGCTCTCCCGTATCCAGGCGATGTAGTCTTCAAGGCCGCCCCGCAGGGGCAGGAACACCAGTTCCGGCAGCTCGTAGGGGTGATGCTCCTTCAAAAGCGCCGTGATCTTTTCCAATTTTGATTTCAGGGTTTTGGCTACGAGGAGAACTTCCTCGTCGGTCTGGACCGCGCCGTTCCACCAGTACACCGACTGAACCCCCGGAATTATCTGCACGCAGGCCGCCGCCCTGGTTTCCACAAGAATACGCGCAAGATTTTTCGCCTCCCTGGGAGGCGCGGAAATTGTCGCAACGCCCGCCTCATCGTTCATGCTCGCCTCCTTTTGCTGCAGTATAGCACTAGGGAAAGAATTTGACCACGAAAAGGTGCCTGGCACCCGCTATACCGAGGCGTCTACCTGCGTTCCTGAGTCTTCGGGAAGGGGCGCGGGTTCGGGGTTCGCGGCCTGGGGTTCCGGCGGCGGGGGCGGGGGAGCAGCGGGATTAACGATTTCGCCCGAGGCGCCGATTGCGTCAACTGCCATTTTATTCCTCCTGGTTATTAATTTACACCGGGCACGGCAAAAAAGCAAACGCGGGCGGGGGCGGGAAGAAAAGCAGGCGGCTTCGCGTCCGCGCGTTTTTCCCGCCGCCATGCCCCGCGTTTTCCGGTGTAAAAATTTAACCGCCGCGCGGACGGGCTATACGGCGGGGGCGTTACGGGGGTGGGAAACCCCCGTTGAGGGGGTAGGCCGGGATCGTGGCCCGGCCGTAGGGTTGCGTCACGAAGCTCGTGAAAGGAGGACTTAGGAGAAACCTTTCGAAATGACCATGTGGAGGCTACAGGATACTCAACCTGTACACTCCACCCGGCAGGGCCTGGCAAGCCACC
>JAISXE010000002.1 GCA_031270615.1 Spirochaetia bacterium | reverse complement strand
AATTTTTCTCCTCCCCCGTCCGTCTTCGTCAGTGTGGTCAAACAGGCATTTTGAGAATTTTTTTCCCGTCCGCGCCCCGGTAGGGATTTTTGCGGTGTTTCAGGAAGGCCCTGTACACTTTGCAGGCCTCGTAGTAGCCCTCCGGGCCGCGGAAGGTGGAGGAGAGGTCGCAGCGGTGGAGTTCCAGGAGCAGGGGGAAAAGGGGCGATGCCATGACGCTTTCGGTGCGGTAGGTGGGCAGGGCTTTGATAAGGCCGGGGAGCATGTGGTTGCGCACGAGGAAACAGACATCGCGGACAAGGCCGTCCTGAAAACCCAGACGCCTTAAAAAACCCTCGGCGATGCGGCAGCCGATTTCCGCGTGCCGGTCGAAGCGGCGCGTCCCGGATGCCCCGGCGCGGGGTTTCCCCACATCGTGCAGCAGCAGGGCAAGGCCAAGCGCCAGGCCGGTGTCTTT
This sequence comes from Spirochaetia bacterium, assembly GCA_031270615.1. Taxonomy (GTDB): domain Bacteria; phylum Spirochaetota; class Spirochaetia; order DTKZ01; family DTKZ01; genus JAISAF01. The sequence goes on along the minus strand of JAISXE010000002.1, from coordinate 2,967 downwards.
GCGGTAACGGAATGTTTCCAGCGTGTGGTCCCACACGTCTCCTTCGGGATGGTATTCCTTTGAGTGGGCCACGCTGCGCAGGCTGTCCAGTTCGGGCCACAGGGCGTTTATAAAGCCCGAAGCGGCAAGTAGGCGCAGGCCCTCGCAGGCGGCGCGCCCAGACAGGACGCACGACAGAAGCGTCCTTTGGATTTCGGGGGGAAAAAAGGCCCGCGCCTGCAGCGCGGAAAACGGGGCTTCCCCGGCCAGCCTGTAGCCATAGCGGGACACAAGAACCGCGGCGTCTGCCACGGGGGGCCATCCCGGCACCGCCGCCGCGCCCCTGGGCCGGACCACCCCCCGGCGGAGCAGGGGATATATTCCCGCGGGGTCGTAAAAACTGTCGTTGAAAGGATCGTAGAGGAGCTGGAGGACCTCGAAAAGCTCTTCCCCCGAGGCGGCGGCGGCCTCCGGGGCCGCGTCCCCCGCGCAGGTAAAATAGATCTGCCCCTCCTCCCCGCAGGCCAGCGCGGCGTCCGCGCCTTCGATGCGGGGATAGCGCAGGGCAGGGAACAGCCGCGCAAGATCGACAAGGCCGCAGGAAACGCTTAGGAACAGGACAGGCGAGGCCTCGGTGCGGAAGTACCTGTCCAGGGCGGAGAAACGGGTATAGCGCGCCTGCACGCCCGCCTCGCGCAGGGTGTCCAAAGAAGCATGCACCTCAAAACCCTCCCCCCGCGCGCGCGTACAAAGCCCCCACGCGCCTTTTCTCCGCCTCGGCAAAATCCCTTACGGCGGCCACGCACTCGTCCTCCTCCGGCCGGGCGTGGAAATCCGCATAATCGGGTATGATTTTTTCCCCCAGGATGGCGTCCTTCTGCCGGGCCTCCGCGACAAGCCGGCACAGCCTCTCCAGGCAGGCCAGGTACTCCTCCGCGGCCTCCGCCGGCGGGCTTCCAGCCCCTTCCCCGGCTTCCCCGCCATCCCCGCCTTTCCCCCCGCAGGGCGGGCGCAGCAGGTCCCGCAGCCACGCGAAACGGATAAACCAGTCGTAGGTCTGGATGGCGCGCAGGCGATCCCTTTCCAGAAGGATATTCCCCCCCAGCCCTGGAACCTCGCCGGGAAAGTAAAGGTCCTTTGGCTTTTCCACGGCAGCCAGCCGCTTCCGGGCCTCCCCCATAAGGCGTATGGCCCCCGCGTGCAGGGGGTCGAACTCCTGCACTAGATGGGGAGTCCTGCTCCGCTGCGCGAATTTTCTTTTACACCGCTCGACAAGGTAGAAGTTGTCGCTCAAAACCCAGGCGGGAATAAGCCTGTTGCAGCCCGGCGGAATGGCCGGGGGAATGTCCGAAGGAATACCCGAAGAAACGCCCGAAGAAATACCCGGACACCCGCCCTCCTGCGGAATAATAAGCGAAAACGGATATTCGACCCTTTGGGGCAGGGTAGTCACCCCGCTCGCGATAACCGTATAGGGCGAGCAGGAATAATCCGCAGGATACTTGATATTGCAACCCAAACCGAAAAACATCCCCTCGCCCGCCCACAACTCCCCGTCCGCCGTCCGCGAGCTGTGGTTGGACCCGACATTGGCCCCGTGGCCGACATTTCCCCTGCCCCCGGGCCAGAAAGCCGCAATAAGGAGGGACTGGTGGTGGAAACTCACAAAAGGCCCCACAAAAGCCGCCGTCACCTCGCCCTCGGCAATACTGGTGTTCGGGCCAATCCAGCTTTCCGTCACCTTCGCCTGCCGCAGCGCCCCGGAGCAATCCGCGAAAAACGACCGCGACACCAGCGCCTGCGAATCAAAGCGGCAGCCCGGCCGGACAATCGCCTCGTCGATAAGGCAGCCCGCGCCAATCTCCACCTCCGCGTTTTCCCCCCCGCACAGCGTGCTGCCCCGTATACGCGCCGCCCCCCTGATCCTGACCCCTGGGCCGATAAACGAAGCGCTCACAAGACCCGCCCCGTGAATCACGCTCTTCTTCCCCACATAGGACGAAGGCAGGCAAGCCGCCCCCGCGTAAGCAGCCAAAAACCCCTTCAGCTCTTCCGCATCCAGCTTCCCCCGCGCCGCCGCCTCCGCCGTGGCGCAGTCCAAATCGTAAAAAGCAGGCACCGTCCTGCCCCCCGTTTCTATCCCCGCCCCAAGCAGCATCCCGTTCCCGAAAGAAGAAGAATCCTCCCCCTCGACCCGGCAATCCGCCAGCGAAGCCTCCGCGTCAACGACACAGCGCGAAACCAGCGGGCACCTGTGGATAAACGCCTCGTCCCCCACAATGACATTGGACAAACTGCTATAAAAAATCCCCGAAGGAAAGCTCGCCCTCCCCACGCGGTGCGTCTTTTCCGCAAACACGCCCAGGATACACGGCCCCAAAAAGAAACTCCCGTAAACGCGCAGCGGCGAAAAATCCTCAAGCACGCGCAGCTCCCCCCAGTCGGAAGCGATATTCCCCTGTTTCAGCAAAACGCGAATCTCCGCCCCCCTCAGGTTTCGGAGTTTCCGGCCAGGAAAAACCGCCCCGCCCGGCTCGCGCAGGCTCCGGCAAAGCGCCAAAAAAGAAGATGTCTCCAGAATACGGGCAAACCCAGTCATTTCCCCACAACTGTAGCGCAAATCGCGGCCGCGAAGCAAGGGATGGAGTATGCAGGGCCAGGAATGAAGAATGAGGAATGGGGAATGAAGAACGAGGAACGAGGAACGAGGAATTGGGCGCGTTTTTTTTGCGAAGCAAAAAAAACCGGGCTTTCCGCTCCAATCATTTTTGCCGCAGACGGCAAAAAAGGATTTCCGCTACAATCCCTAGCGCGAAGAAACCACCGACCACACCGACAGGCACGGAATTCCTCACCCCTCATTCCTAATTTTTCCCCTCCCCCCGTCCGCCTTCGTCCGCGCGGTCAGTGGTTTTCTTCCCCGGCTGGAAGCTGCCAAAAAAATTTTAAAAATCGTCACGTTTTTTCCCCTTTTCTTCAAGCAAACCC